>CAUUHK010000001.1:0-33086 GCA_963545005.1 uncultured Eubacteriales bacterium
AAGTAAAAAATAAAAATAATAATATAAAAAGTGAAAACAGAGTGAAATTTAATAAAAAAAATTTCGCTATTTTGTTATTGTTAATATTATCAATGGTAACTATTTCTTCATATATATCTAATAATGAATTTAGAAGTTTAGTAAATTCTAAAATATTAAAAAAAGAAAGCAAAGATGATGATCTAAAACAAATACAATTAAAACAAAATTCTCTATCTAATATAATGGTATCAGGTAAATATATCTATATATTAAATTCAGGAATTATAAAAAGTTATGATAATAAAGCAAATGAAATACAAACAGAAACATTAAATATTAGTGATGTTGTATCATCAAAAAATGATAATCATTTAGTTATAGCTGAAACTAAAGGAAAAAATTTGTATGTATTTGAAAATGGAAAAATAAAATGGCATAAAAAATTAGATATTAATATTTCAAAGGTAACAATAAATGAAAAAGGCTTCATATCTATTTGTGGTAAAAGTTCTATATATAATTCTGTAGTTGTTTTAATAAATATTCATGGAGAAGAAATACTAAAAAAATATTTTTCTTCATCGTTTTGCACATTTGCTGAAATATCTAAAAATAATGATATGTTAGTAATAGGTTCTTTAGATTATTCTAAATTAATACCAAATTCTGAGATAGAAATAATAGATATTAATAAAGCAAAACAAAAACCACAAGGTGCGACTATTAAAAAATATAATAAAGATAAAATAATAGTTAATTTAAAGATTAAAGTAAATAATGAAATATTAGTACAATATGCAGATGAAATTGTTGTATATGATGCAAAAAAAGAAATGAAAATATATACAGTTAATGAAAAAACAGAATTTATAGATATAAATATAGATAGAGGATTTTCAGTCTTAGAAATGATGACTTCTTCATTATTTGATTCAAAATATGCTTTAAAAATTTATGGAATTGATGGTACTGAAAAAAGTTTATATTTAATAGAAAATAATTTACCTAAAAATTTAACAGCAAATTCAAAAAATAATATATTAGAAATGGGACAGGAATTAATTTTTATTAATAAAAATGGGTGGTTATCTAAAAAACATATTTCAAAAAAAGAAATAAATGGAATACAATTTTCTAATAATGTTGTAGCTATAATTTATCAAAATAGAGTAGATATTTTAGAAATTTAAATAAAAAAAGGAGTTTTATTAAAAATATATAATATATAAGTATGAATAATAATGATATATTAGATGAAATTCAAAATAGAATAAATATAGTAGATGTAATATCCGAATATGTTGTATTAAAAAAGACGGGTGCAAATTATAAAGGGTTATGTCCTTTTCATAAAGAAAAAACACCTTCTTTTAGTGTATCACCAGATAAAAATGTATATCACTGTTTAGGTTGTCATGCTAGTGGAAATATGTTTACATTCATACAAGAAATGGAAAATGTAAATTTTAATGAAGCAAAAGAAATTTTAGCAAAAAAAGTAAATGTAGAATTACCACAATATACAAATTTCTATAATAGAGAAAGTGCAGAAATAAAATCATTAAAAGAAAAAATATTAGAAATTAATGAACTTGCAACTAAATTTTTTCAATTTCAATTATATAAACCTATTGGAAAAAAGGCTGTTGAATATATTAATAAAAGGAAAATGAATAAAGAAATAGTTAATGAATTTAAAATAGGTTATTCAGTTAAAGGGTTATATCAAGTTTTAAAATCTAAAGGATACTTAGATAAAGAAATTTTTGAATCAAAATTAGTTTTAAAAAATGAAGATGGTTCAATTTATGAAAGATTTTATGATAGATTAATGTTTCCGATATGTGATATAAATGGAAATGTTATAGGTTTTACAGCTAGAAGATTAGATAATGATGAAAAAAAGGCTAAATATATTAATACTAGTGAAACAGAAGTATACACTAAAGGAAATCATTTGTTTGCTTTTAATTTATCTAAAAAATATGCTAAAGAAGAATTAGTATTAGTTGAAGGTAGTATGGATGCTATTTCATTGTATCAAAGAGGGGTAAAAAATGTAGTAGCATCACTCGGAACAGCTCTTACAGATAAACAAGCAAACTTAATAAAAAATAAAACAAAAAAGGTAATTTTATCATATGATTCAGATACAGCAGGTACTGAAGCAACACTAAGAGGCTTAGATATATTGGTAAGCAAAGGTGTTGAAGTTAAAATTTTAAGACTTGAAGATTCAAAAGATCCAGATGAATATATATTAAAACATGGATTAGATGCCTTTAGAGAAAGAATGAAAAATAGTATTTCATTAATAGAATATAAAATTTCTGTTTTAAAGACAAAATATGATGTCAATATTTTAGATGAAAAAATTAAATTTTTAATTGAAATATCTGAAATTTTGAGTGAAATAAAAAATGAAATTGAAAGAGATATATATATTGCAAAATTTTCACAAACTTATGGAATTTCCAAAGAATCAATATATTTGGAAATAAATAAAATATTAGAAAATAAAACAAGTAAAAGTTATACAAAAATAAATGCAAATTATATGTTAAATAAAAGAGAAAAATTACCTGATACAGTTGAAACAATATACACAAAAAGAGAAGAATTAATTATATATTTATTTATTAATAATATTGAATTAAGGAATGATTTAATAGAAAAAATTCCCTTAACAGAAATAACAAATAAGCAAAATTTAGATACAATAAAATATTTATTTAATAATAAAGATTTAGAATTAAAGCAAATGATAAAGAATCTTCAGGAAGAAATAAATATAACTGAAGATAATAATATAAAAATTTTAAATCAAAGTATAATTGAAAATTTAAGTAGAGTAAGTTTAAAAGTATTAGATTTAGATGTTAGAAAATCTCTTAACGATATATTTACAGCATATGCTAATGAAAAAATTAAAAAAAGAAGAAATGAAATTTTAATATTGTTAAAAAATGTTACTAATGAAGAAGAAAAAAGGAAATTAGAATTAGAACTTAATGAAATTATAAAAAATATGGGGAAATTAAATAGGAGATAAAATGGGGAAAGAAAAAAAAGATGATACAAAAAACACAATCGATATAGATAAAACAATTAAAAAAATTGTAGCCATATCAAAAGAACAAGGATATATAACAATGCTAGAAATAGCTAAAATGTTAGGAGATGTAACACCTGAAGAAGTTGAAAAAATAATTGAAACATTAGAAAAAAAAGGAATTACAATAGGTGCAAAAACTGAAAATTTAGAAGATAACGAGGAATTAGAAGATTTAGAAGACATTGAAGAACCAAAAGAGTTATTAGAAGAAGAATTAGAAGATTTAGAAGATATTGATGACGTGGAATTAGCTGATTTATCTTTTAGTATATTAGACGGTATAAGTGTAGATGATCCTGTAAAAATGTATTTACGTGAAATAGGACAAATTTCACTTTTAACACCTGAAGAAGAAGTTATGTATGCAACTCGTTCTTTAGATGGAGATGTAATTGCAAAACAAAAATTAGTAGAATCAAATTTAAGATTAGTTGTAAGTATTGCTAAAAAATATATGGGTAGAGGTATGTTATTTTTAGATTTAATCCAAGAAGGAAATATTGGATTAATGAGAGCTGTCGAAAAATTTGATGTAAGAAAAGGATATAAATTTAGTACATACGCAACTTGGTGGATAAGACAAGCAATTACAAGATCTATAGCTGATCAAGCAAGAACAATTAGAATTCCAGTTCATATGGTAGAAACAATTAATAAATTAGTTAGAACACAAAGACATTTATTGCAACAATTAGGTAGAGAACCATCACAAGAAGAAATAGCAGAAGATATGGGAATAACTCCAGAAAAAGTTGCAGAAATACAAAAAATAGCACAAGATCCAGTATCATTAGAAACACCAATTGGAGAAGAAGATGATAGTCATTTAAGTGATTTTATACCAGATAATGAAACACCTTCACCACATGATTCAGCATCACAAAGTTTACTAAAAGAACAAATTAATCAGATACTTGAAACATTATCTCCAAGGGAAGCTATGGTGCTTAGATTAAGATTTGGATTAGATGATGGTAAAAATAGGACATTAGAAGAAGTTGGCAAAGTATTTAATGTTACTAGAGAAAGAATCAGACAAATTGAATATAAGGCTCTTAGAAAGTTAAATGAGCCTGGTAAAAAATTAAAATTAACTGATTTTATGGAATAAATTTGATATTGTATAAATATTATATTTGGAGATCTTTTTATGATAGAAAAACAAGAAAAATTAGAAAATAATAAATTTTCGTTTAGAGAATTTTTTAAAAAAATTATAAATAATGACATAACAGAAGCTATAAAGGAAATATTTTTTTGCGATGAAACAAAATATTTAGAATCTGGAAATATTAATGAAGAAAATATTTTAATCGAAGGTGAAAGAAATATTGAAAGATTAGATCAAGTTATGAAAAATGGGGTGGATAATAATTTTGATGATGATAAATTTAATTCAAATTATATGCCATCTATTGAAATTGAGGAAAGTAATTTTTATATAGAAGATAAACAAATATTTATAAATAATTTAGAAATAAAAAAAGAAATATCAAATTTAGAAAAAGAGTAGAGAAAATGATGTTTAAAAAAACAAGATTTACATTAATAAAATTATTAAAAATTATATTATTAATATTATTTAGTATATTTTTAATAACATATTTAATAATAAAAATTTATAGACCAGTATTTTTAGTAAAATATAAAGGAGAGTTTATCGGATATGCAACAGATTTATTAGGAATTGAAAAAAAAATAAATGTTGAATTAACTACTGAAGATGATAAAGCAAATTTTTATGATTTAGAAGAGCCTATTATATATGAATTTAAATTTTTAAAAAAAAGATTTTCAGGTGAAGATGATAAAATTGTTAAAGAGATAAAATCAAAAGCGATACCTAAATATAAATATTTTGTATTAGATTTAAATGATGGTATAAATAAATATTATTTTTCAAAAATATCTGATGCTGTAAATGTTAAAGATGAATTAAAAAGTAAAAATAGTAAAAATGCTGAACAAATTAATATAAAAGTAGAATATACACAATCTAAACAGCATGAAGAATCAAGTGAAACAGTTGTAAATAGATTATATAAAAAGAAATATATTACTACATATGATTATTTAGCTTCAAGAGGAATGTTAACAGAAAAGATAGATATACCAATAGAGTTAAGTAGACCAATATCTGGTATAGTTACATCTGGATTTTCTTTAAGAAGATATTTATTTGGAACAACTGCACCGCATACAGGAACAGATATAGCAAGAGAAAGTGGAGCGGCAATTAAAGCAGCAGCTGATGGAATAGTAATTTATGCAGGATATTCACAAACAGGATATGGAAATTTAGTTGTTATTGATCATGGTGATGGACAACATACTAGATATGCACATTGTAGTGCAATATATGTAAGAGCAGGACAAGAAGTAAAAGAAGGACAAAAAATAGCTGCAGTTGGATCAACAGGGCAATCAACAGGACCACATTTACATTTTGAGGTAAGGTATGAAGCTATTGCATTAAATCCAGAATATTATGTCGATTTTGATTAGGTAAGGAAGAATTATGTTAGAGATAAGATGGCATGGAAGAGGTGGACAAGGAACAAAAACCGCTTCTTTAATGTTTGCAGAAATTTTATTTAAAATTGGAAAATTTGCACAAGGATTTCCGGAATATGGACCAGAAAGAACTGGTGCACCACTTACAACATATAATAGAATAAGTGAAAATAAAATTAGAAATCATTCAAATATTTATACACCAAATATACTAGTAATTGTGGATGATAGTTTAATTGGAAATGTAGATTTACTAAATGGATTACAAGATAATGGTAAAATTTTAGTAAATATGCATAAAAATATCAATTGTATAAATTTATTACAAAATGAATTAAAAGAAAAAAATTTAAATAATGTAAAAATTTATACATTAAAAGGTACAAATATAGCTATAGAAGAATTAGGTAAACCATTTCCAAATATACCTATGTTATCAGCATTAGTTAAAATAACAGGTATATTAGATGAAAAAATATTTTTTGAATATGCACAAGATGCTATTACAAATAAATTTAAAAAAGAAGTCGTAAATGGCAATTTACATGCTATGGAAAGAGCTTTTAATGAAGTTGAGGAAATATAAATGGAATTTAAAATAAATGATAAATCTACTTTAAATGAAATAGATAAAGTTGCAAAAGGTGGAGAAATTATATATCCAGGGAATTCAAAAGAATTTAAGACAGGTAGTTGGAGAGTTAAAAAGCCAATATGGATTGAAGAAAAATGTAAACAATGTAGTTTATGTTGGCCAGTATGTCCTGATGATTGTATAGTAATAGATAAAGAAAATAAGAAAAGAAAAGATTTTAATTATGATTATTGCAAAGGGTGTGGCATTTGTGCAGAAGTATGTCCTTTTAAAGCTATTGAAATGAAAGATATAGGAGATTAAAATGGAAAATAAAATTTTAAGTGGTAATTTAGCTATTGCATATGCCATGAAACAAATAAATCCTGATGTAGTAGCAGCATTTCCTATAACTCCTTCAACTGAAATACCAGAAAAATTTTCTACTTATGTAGCTAAAGGAGAAGTTGCTACACATTTTATTAATGTAGAAAGTGAACATTCAGCTATGTCAGCATGTATTGGAGCATCTCTTGCTGGTGCTAGAACTATGACTGCAACTTCATCAAATGGACTTGCATATATGTGGGAAATGTTACATATAGCTTCAAGTTTAAGAAGTTCTGTTGTTATGAGCTTAGTAAATAGAAGTATATCAGCACCACTTAATATTCATAATGATCATTCTGATGCTATGGGTATGAGAGAAACTGGTTGGATAATGCTTTTTTCAGAAAATAATCAAGAAGCTTATGATAATTTTCTAATAGGTACAAAACTTGCTGAACATAAAGATGTACTATTACCGGTAGCTATATGTCAAGATGGTTTTATAACGTCACATTCATTAGAAAATATGGAAGTATTAGAAGATGATAAAGTTAAAAAATTTGTTGGTGAGTATTTAAGAGAAAATAATTTATTAGATAAAAAAAATCCAATAACAATAGGTGCTTTAGATATGCCTACATTTTTATTTGAACATAAAATATCTCAACTTAAAGGTTTAAAAAATGCAAAAAATATATTAAAAGAAATAGATGAAGAATATTTTAAAATATCTGGAAAGAAATATAGTTTTTTTGAAGAATATAAAACTGAAGATGCTGAATATATTTTAATTGCAATGAATTCTACAGTGGGTATAATGAAAGATATAGTGGATGAATTAAGAAAAAATGGTGAAAAAGTTGGAGTTATAAAAATCAGATTATATAGACCATTTCCAGATGAAGAATTAGTTAATACATTAATCAAAAATAAAAAATTAAAAGGTATAGCAATTTATGATAAATTTGAATCATTAAATAATATTGGTTCTCCACTTTATCAAGATATATCTTCAGCGTTATACGCACAAAATATATTTATTCCAGCACTTAATTTTGTATATGGAATCGGTGGAAGAGATATAAAGAAAGAAGAAATAATTAATTCTTTTGAACAATTAAAAGAATATACAAATGGTAATAATGATAAAAAAATATATAGATTTATTGGATTGAGAGGAGAAATATAAATGGCATATATATTAAAAAATGTAATGTCAGAAAAAAATAGTAGATTTACAAGCGGACATAGAATGTGTGCAGGTTGTGGTGCTCCACCTGTAGTCAGAATGATATTAAGAGCAGTAAAAAATGATGATCATGTTGTTATATCTAATGCAACTGGTTGTTTAGAAGTATCATCAACAATTTTTCCTTATACATCTTGGGAAGATTCATATATACATACGGCGTTTGCTTCAACTGCAGCTACATTATCTGGCGTAGAAACAGCTTTTAATTCACTTAAAGAAAAAGGAAAAATAAAAAATGAAACAAAGTTTATTGCATTTGGTGGTGATGGTGGTACATACGATATAGGTCTTCAAAGCTTATCAGCAGCGATGGAAAGAAACCATAATTTAGCCTATTTTTGTTATAATAATGGTGGATATATGAATACTGGTATACAAAGATCATCAGCTACACCAGAATTTGCAACCACAACAACTACACCAGATGGTGAAAAAAAACATGGTAAATTAGAAAGAAAAAAAGATTTAACTAAAATAATGGTTGCACATAATTTAAAATATGTAGCACAAACAGTTGCAATAAATGATTTTAGAGATTTGTATCAAACTGCTGAAAAAGCGATTTATATAGATGGGCCAACATTTGTAAATGTATTTGCTCCTTGTCCAAGAGGATGGGGATATGATGAAAAAGATTTAATGAAAATAAATAAATTAGCAGTGGATACATGCTATTTTCCTATGTATGAAGTAGAAAATGGGATATATAAAATAAATTATAAACCGGCTAAAAAATTACCAATAGAAGAATTTTTGAAAACACAAAAAAGATTTAGTCATTTATTTGAAAAAGATAATTTATGGATGATAAATGAAATTCAAAAACATATTGATGAACAATGGGAACAATTATTATTTTTAGAAAAACAAGGACAAGAAAATAATAAAATAATTAAATAAAACATTATAAAATAGATATATTAACATAACAAAATAAAATTAGCAGACTAAAGGTGAGTTTGCAAAAAAAATAAAAGTATGTTAATATATTTTTACATTTACACATTAGGAGGTAAAATGAAAAATAATGATAAAGAATTTGAAAATTACGAAAATTTTGATGATGGAAGTCAAGAATTTGATATAGATAATGACTTTGAAGGATTAGAAGAAAGTTTAAAAGAACAAGCTGAAATGTTTGGTGTTAATATAAATAAAGATGATTTAAATGGTCTAATGGAACAATTACAAAAAATATTTCCACCAATTACAAACGCAGAATATATAGAAAATTTAAAAAAATCTGGTCAGTTTGAAAATTCATTTTCAGAAAGAAAAGATAATTTAGATGATTCAGAAGTAAGAACAAAAATCAAAAAAAGAATGAAAGATAAAGAATCACATAAAACATTAAACGCCTACGCTACTTTATTAAATGAAGTAGTTACAACAGGTGGAGTAGACCCAGTAATAGGTCGTGAAAATGAAATAGAGAGAGTTATTCAAATATTAAATAGAAGAAAAAAGAATAATCCATGCTTAATAGGTGAACCTGGTGTAGGTAAAACAGCAATAGCACAAGGATTAGCATATCAAATTGAAACAGAAAAAGTGCCATCTAAATTATTAAATAAAAAAGTATATCTATTAGATGTAGGTTCATTAATAGCAGGAACACAATTTAGAGGACAATTAGAACAAAGAGTAAATACATTAGTAAAGGAATGTAAAAATGATAAAGATGTAATATTAGTTATTGATGAAATACATACTATTGTAGGACATAACTCAATGGATGAAACAAATAGTATAGCAAATATGATAAAACCAGCATTAGCAAATGGAGATATTCAAGTTATTGGTACTACAACATTTGATGAATATAGAAAATATATTGAAAAAGACAGTGCACTTGAAAGAAGATTTCAACCTGTAAAAGTCGAAGAACCAACACAAGAACAAGCTATTAAAATATTAAAAGGTATAAGAAAGTTTTATGAAGAATATCATTTTGTTAAAATTTCTGATCATTTAATAGAAAAAATAGTTGAAATGTCTGAAAAATATGTACATAATAGATTTTTACCAGATAAAGCTATAGATATTATTGATGAAGCTTCATCTGCAGTTAATTTAAAAAATACAGATTTATATAAATTAGAAAAGATGAAAGAAGAATTACAAAAATTAGCTGAAGAAAAAGAAGAAAGAATAAATTCTGATTCTACAGAAGATTATAAAATTGCTGCTGAATTAAAAGCTAAAGAATGTAGCTTAATAGAAAAAATAGAAAAATTTGCACCAAAGGTTAAACCAAAAAATTTAACAATAAGTGATATAGCAGAAGTAATTGAAAGATGGACTAAAATACCAGTTCAAAAAATTACTGAAGCAGAATCAGAAAAATTACTTAATTTAGAAAAAAATCTGCATAAACAAGTAATAGGACAAGAAGAAGCTGTAAGCGCAGTATCTAAAGCAATAAGAAGAAATAGAGCGGGAATACAAACATCTAAAAAACCTCCATCATTTATCTTTGTTGGTCCAACAGGTGTAGGTAAAACAGAGCTTGCAAAAGCTGTAGCAAAAGAAATGTTTGGAACAGAAAAAAATATAATTAGAGTAGATATGAGTGAATATATGGAAAAATATTCAGTATCTAAATTAATAGGTGCACCTCCAGGTTATGTTGGATATGATGAAGCAGGAGGACTTACAGAAAGAGTTAGAAGAAATCCTTATTCAATAATATTATTTGATGAAATTGAAAAAGCACATCCAGATGTATTTAATATTTTATTACAAGTATTAGATGATGGAATACTTACAGATTCACAAGGTAAAACGATTAATTTTTCAAATACTATAATAATAATGACATCAAATGCCGGTTCAGACTTAAATACAAATGCTATAGGATTTGGGAAAACAAGTGAACAAAAGAAAAATAAAATTTTAAATTCAATAAAAGAGAATTTTAGACCTGAATTTTTAAATAGAGTTGATGATATTATTGTATTTGATTCATTAACAGATGATGATGTTTTAAAAATATTAGATATATTTATATCTAGAGTACAAAATATTTTAAAATCTAGAAATATTACCCTTAATATTACTGAAGAAGCAAAAAAATATATAGCTAAAAAAGGAACAGATATTAAGTATGGTGCAAGACCATTAAAAAGAGCTCTAACAAATTTAGTAGAAGATGAAATAACAGATTTAATTTTAGAAGGAAAATTAAAAGATGGTATGGAAATTTTAGTAGATACAAAAAATAATGATGAAATATTAGAAACAAAAATATCTAAAAAAGAAGTAGATGAATCAAAAAAAATAAATAAAAATATAAATTCAGAAAATAAAAAATATATTACAGAAATAGCAAAATCAAAAGAAAATGAATTAATTTTTAGTTTTGCATAATATAATAAATATAAAATGTATTAGTGATAAGACTAATACATTTTATTTATATATACAAAAAAGTAAGTAAATATTAAAAATAAAGTTTCAATATAAACATAATTTAACAATTTAAAAAATAATTTATTTTTTACTATATTTTTGAATATTTTATATTTTTTTATATAATAAATGTATTTATTAATATGTCTGTAAATTACTTCTATTTATTCTTCTATTTTATTTATAGAATCTGTTATATTAATCTAAAAAAAATTAGATCATTTAAATTAATTTAAAACTAATGTGGCTATATAAATTAATAATAATGAAATTAAAGATTAGCATATACATATTTTATTATAAATTTTCAAATAAAGTATATTGACTTATTAATTTAAAAGATGAATAAATTAAAAAGTTATGGTATAATATTTCTATTAATGAGGTGAAAAATGGGTATATTTGAATTTTTAGAAAATAGAGGATTCATAGAACAAACAACAAATAAAGAAGCTATTATTAAAAAATTGAATAATGAAAAAATAACATTTTACATTGGGGTTGATCCAACCGCAGATAGCCTACATGTAGGACATTTTATGTTTTTAATGATAGCATCACATCTACAAAAAGCTGGGCATAGACCAATAATAATAGTTGGTGGTGGTACAGCAAATATTGGAGATCCTTCTGGAAGAACAGATATGAGGAAAATGCTTACAAAAGAGCAATTAGAATATAATATTTCTCAAATAAAAAAACAATTATCTAGGTTTTTATCTTTTGAAGGTGAAAATGCAGCGAAAATAATAAATAACGGAGATTGGTTATTAGATTTAAAATATATAGATTTTATGAAAGAAGTAGGGGTTAATTTTAATGTTAATAAAATGCTTTCAGCAGAATGCTATAAAACAAGATTAAATTCAGGATTAACATTTTTTGAATTAGGATATATGTTAATGCAGGCATATGATTTTATGAAATTATATCAAGATGAAAATTGTATATTACAAATAGGTGGGAATGATCAATGGTCAAACCTAATTGCAGGTGTAGATCTTACAAGAAAAGTATTAGGTCAAGAAATTTTTGGTATGACAATAAAGCTATTAACAAAAAAAGATGGAACAAAAATGGGAAAAACTGCAGGTGGAGCTTTATGGTTAGATAAAGAAAAATTAACTGCATATGAATTTTATCAATATTTTAGAAATGTAGATGATGAAGATATATTAACATTATTTAAAACATTAACATTTTTAAGTGATGAAGAAATAGTAAAACAAATGAAAAATGAAAATATAAATGAAGTTAAATCAATATTAGCATTTGAAATTACAAAAATAATTCATGGTGAAGAAGAAGCTAAAAATGCAGAAGAAACTTCAAAAGCAATATTTAATGGTAAAAATGCAATAATGAATTTACCAGAATTTGAAAATGAAGGTGAAATTAGAATTTTAGAAGCGCTAGTATATACTAAATTAGCATCTTCAAATAGTGATGCAAAAAAATTAATAAATCAAGAAGCAGTTAGTTTAAATGATGAGATTGTGAAAGATATTAATTTAATTGTTTCAGATAAAGAAAATATAATTAGAAAAGGTAAAAAATATATTAAATTAATAATTAGATAATAGTAGGAGAAAAATGGGCTTTTTTGATAAAATTAGACAAGGATTAGAAAAAACAAAAGAAAAATTTTCAAACAATGTTAATAAAGTATTTGCTAACTTTAGAAAAGTTGATGAAGAATTAATGGAAGAATTAGAAGAAAATTTAGTTTTATCCGATATATCTTATATAACTGTCAATGAAATAATGAAAACATTAAGAGAAAATATTAAGATACAAAATTTACAAGATTCAGATCAAGTAAAACTAGAACTAAAAAATATTTTAAAAAATATACTTTTAGAAAATGCAGTAGAAGAAAATGTTTTAGAAAATAGCTTAAAAGTTATATTAGTTATAGGGATTAATGGTGTTGGTAAAACAACAACAATTGGAAAATTAGCAAATAATTATATAACTGAGGGAAAAAAAGTTGTAATAGCAGCTGCCGATACTTTTAGAGCAGCGGCAATTGAACAATTAGAAATATGGACAAAAAGGGCTGGTGCACAATTAATAAAAGGGAAAGAACATGAAGATCCATCTTCAGTTGTGTATAGTGCTGTAAAATACGCTAAAGAAAATGCAGATATATTATTAATAGATACTGCAGGTAGATTACAAAATAAAAAGAACTTAATGGAAGAATTATCTAAAATACATAGAGTTATAGATAAAGCTATGGAAAATACTAAATATGTAAGAGAAAATTATATAGTAATAGATGGTACTACAGGACAAAATGGAATATTACAAGTAAAAGCATTTGATGAAATAGCAAAATCTACAGGTGTAATAGTTACAAAATTGGATGGTACTGCAAAAGGTGGTATAATATTTAGTATAGTGCAAGAAACAAAAATACCTATTAAATATATCGGGATAGGTGAAAAAATAGATGATTTACAAAAATTTAATGAAAATGAATTTGTAGAAGCTATTTTTTAAGGAGGAAAAATGAAAAAAAAATTAGCTAATATTTGTACAAGTATATTTGTATTATTAGTAGTCTCAGCATTTTATATTTCATTAAAATCTGAACATATAAAAGTGCTAGAAATAGGAAATCAATATGTTGAATCATTTAATATTAGAATGTATGAAAGAATAGGATTATTTGTATTCTCATTTATATTTAGTTTTGTTTTCATATATTTATTAAATAGAGGAATAATTAAAGGTTTAAAAGATATTTTTGAAAAAGAAAATAAAGAATTTACAAAAACTTCAAATAAATCAATTGCCATAATACTTGCAATATTAAATGCATATTTAATACAATATTTATTTCAAGGTGATATACTTACAATAATTAATTTAGGTTGGTTTGGTAAAAAAGATCAAATACTAAATATAGATTATTCATATTTTATATTAGTTTATCCAATGATTACAAAATTACTTAAATACTTATTAGTATCAACAGGAATATTAATAATTTATGTAATGCTATATTATATAATTACATTAAATGTAAAATTAGATGGAATAAATATTAAAGATTTAAAAGAAAATCATGTAACAAAAATAATGTCAAAATTATTTGTAATGGGATTTATTTATACAATAATATTTTTAATAATATCTTCACAAGACTTATTATTTGGAGATATGTTAAAAAAACAAGGTAAAGAAAAATTATATTTAAATGGTGCAGGATTCGGAGATATATTCTTTAAAAATACAGCTTTTATATTATTTGAAATATATTTATTTGTATTAATGTTTAAAGTATCAAAAACAATAAAAAATGGAGATATTCCAAAGGTTATTAAACAATTATTATTTATCCCAGTAGTTATAATAGGGTTATATGTTGCAGTATTTGTATTAAATTTAATTTTTGTAAAAACAAATGAATTTAAAATACAAAAAAAATATATAGAAGCTAATATAGCTGCAACTGAAAAAGCGTATAATATAAAAATAGAACAAAAAAATATTGACGAAGCAAAAGAACTTGGTATTAAGGAAATTAAAAATGCTAATCAAGTATTAAATAAAATCCCATATATTACATCAGATATTATAGAAAAAAATATAAAAAATATGGAAAATATTAAAAATACTAAAAATACTCAAAATAATAAAGAACCATATATGTATAATAATACAAATATAATTGATACTGAAAGTTCTTTGGTATATTTTACACCAAGAGAAATAGAAAAAAACGGAACAATTGCGTATAACGACAAAAAATATGAATATACACATGGTAATTTTGGTATCGTATCTTCATCAAATGATGTCGCAGAAAATGGAAATATATTAAATATAGAAAGTAAATATAAAGGACAGGAATTAGATGGGATAAAAATTCTTGAACCAAGAATATATTATGGATTACACCAAAATATAAATAAAATAGTTGGAAATAATGAAGAATATGATTTTCCACTAATAGGAAATACATTTGAAGCAAATAAATATGAAGGTACAGGTGGTATTAGATTAAATTTATTAGAAAGATTAGTTTATGGAATTAGTAATAATGCTATTAACTTTATGTTTAATGTAAATTCATCAGAAAATGATAGATATTTATTAAATACAAATATAATATCTAGAGCAAAAACAATAGTTCCAGAATTAACATATGATGAAAAACCATATTTATTACCAAATGCAGAAGGTGGATTAACATGGGTAATTGATGCATATTCTATTTCATCAAGATATCCATATTCACAAAAAATAGCTATATCTGGAAAAGATGGTGGAAAAACTAGAATAAATTATATTAGAAATAGTGCAAAAGTATTAATAGATGCATATACAGGAAAAACAACATTTTATGTAGCTGATGATGAAGACCCAATAATTAAAACAATTCAAAATAAATATAAAAATGTATTTAAAAATATGGATGAAATACCAGCTAAAATAAAAGAAAATTTACTTTATCCAAAATATTTATATGATATTCAATCTGAAATGATATCTGTATATCATACAATATCAGCTGAAACATTATATAGAGAAGAAGATGTATGGAAAATACCAAGTATAAAAAATACAGCATCTGTGTCAACATATACATATCTAAAAAATGAAGGTGAAGAAGCAAAATTAGGATTATTATCAGTATATGCTCCTATAAATAAACAAACATTAAATGGATATTTAGTAGGAGAAAATAAAGGTGGTAAAAATATTTTAACATTATATAAATTTGAAAAAAATGAAAATATTTTAAGTATGGATTATATGAGAGAAATAATCCAAAAAGATAAAAATGTAAAAGAAGAATTAGAAATACTAAATAGATTAGGTACTAATTTAATTAGTAAAGTAATGCTTGTACCAATAGATAAGTCAATGTTATATATTGAAAGTATTTATGAAGTAAACTTAATGATGAAAATAAAATTACTTTAAAGAAAGTTATAGTGGCAACAGGAAATAAAGTTGGAATAGGTTCAAATTTAAAAACAGCATTTTTAAAATTATTCACAGATTCAAGAATTAATGTGGAAATATTAAATACAGATAATAGAGAAGCTTTAATTGCAGAAATTATAAAAATGAATAACAATTTAGAACAATCAATAAAATTAAATAACTGGGAATATATTGGAAAAGATATAAATAAAATGGTTAATTTAGTAAAAACTTTAGAAGAATATGATAAAAAGCAAAAAGAAGAAAAAGCTAAAAAAGAAAAAACATTAAATGAAGAAGAAATAAAAGAAATCACAGAAAATAGATAGTGATGGGGGTACAAATGAAAGAAATCATTTTAGATGAATATAATGAAGAAAATATACAAGAATTTACTAATGAATATATTACATTAAGAAAAAAAATATATGAATTACATGAAAAATTAGATGAAATAACATATAATCTTAATGAATTAGAAAATCAAATTAAAAATAAAAAAAATAATCATAATAACGAATAATGAGGAGGTATTATGGCAGCTGATAATAAAAATGTAGATAATATTAAATTAAGTGAATTAATAGATATTTTAAAGTTACAAAATGAAAAATGCGATGAATTAAAAGAAAATTTAGAAGTAATATTTATAACAATGCAATCATATGAATCACAATTAAAAATATTTCTATCTGCTAATGATTATGATGGTATAAAAGAAGTTGGAAATAGCATAGGAAAATTAGAAGAAGACAAAAGTAAAATAGAATTGGAGCTTACTAATATCGAAAAAGAAATTGAAGGGTTAGAAACTTTAATTTGTAGCAATGAACAATTAAAAGAATTAGTTGACATAGAAATAGATAAAAATATAGATAATCTAAAAGCTATTGATACGGAAAAAATTAAAAAAATAGAAAAATTTCATAATGAATTATATTTATATACAATAGATGCAGATACATCTAAATATGAAAATGATAAAATGTTTTGGTATGCTGATATTAAACATGAGAGAAATAGACATGGTACAGATGAAGCATATAAAGAAGTAAAAAATGAATTAGGTATTACAGGATTATGTGATGAAGATATCATAAATAATATACAACCTACAACTCCAGAACAAGCAGATTTTAAGCAAAAAATGCAAAAAAATATGGCAAGAACAGAATACTTAGATAATAGTAAAAGTTTAAAAAGAGATATATTTGAAATTAATTCTTTAAAATATACAAAATCTAAAACAAATGAAATACAAGAATTAACAGATAAATTATATAATCTTGATAAAGATGAATTTGTTAAAAAATTTCCGGAAAATAAAGAATCATTACAATTCTTTATTGAAAGTTTAGATGGAATCTGTAATAAAATTAAATCAAATAAGACTGTAATGATTTATGAAGATGTAGATTCGCAAATTAATAAATTTAAAACATATTTTCAAAATAATGAATATCAAGATCAAAATAAAATACAAGAATTATATAAGTTTTTTATAAGTATGTATGTTTTTCAAAAAAGTATTCCAAATGAATTCAATTTAAAAATGAAATCTTTAAATAAAAACTTAGAATTTTATGATCAAGTAAGAGAGACGGCTAAATTAAAATTAGATATTAATCAACCAATAAATGCAAATAATAATCAAACAGTACAAAATAATACATCTACAACAAGAACTGTGGATGGTAAATCGGAAAATAAAGTAGAAGTGCCAGAATATATGCTTGAATCAGATTATTCACAATTAAAAAATATCATGGAAGAAAATGAAGATGAAAAAGATAAAGAAGGATTTTTATCTAATTTAGGAACAAAAATAAAAAAAATAACACAAAGAAATTTTTTAAGAAAAATAAAAGAATCCAACAATAAGGATGTACCTGAACAAAGAAACCAAAATGAATCAAATTATTTAAAATTGAATATTGACTTGGACTCATTATCTGATGAGCAAAGAGAGAATTTACAAATTTTAATAAACGATATTGCAAATAATAACAATCAGCTAAAAAATGAAGAACAAACAAAACAAAAAGATGAAGCTCAAGAACAGCTAGAAAATTCAGAAAGCAATGAAATAGAAGAAAACAATCAAAAAGAACAAAGTTTAGAAATTGACACATTGTCTCAGGAACAACAAGCATATTTAGAGAAAGTTATGTCTAATATTGCAAAAAAGAAAATTAAAATAGCACAAAAAGAATTAAAAGAAAAAGAACAAGATGAAATAGAGAAATAAAAAAACAAAAAAATATAAAAAGCAAACAGAATATATTTAAATTCCAGTTGCTTTTTATTAATTAGAAAGAGTGAAGGATAAATATGAATAAGAATGTAATATCACTAATTAGAATGATATCATTATTAATGATTATATCATGCCATATTTTACAAGGTTTGAATAATAGTTTAGCATTTTGGGTAAATGTAGGTGTTCAAATATTTTTGTTTATATCAGGTTTTTTATATGGAAATAAAAAAATAACTGATGCAAAAGAATTTTATAAAAAAAGATTTTTTAAAATATTTTTACCATATTTTATATTTATTAATATAATTTTATTAATAGAATATATTATTTTAAAATACACATATTCATTTAGATATATATTAGGAAATACATTAGGTATGGGTGGATTAATTGGAACTTATAGTATTATTTCACATACATGGTTTATGAGTTATATATTATTATGTTACATATTAACACCGATATTAGATAAGTGTTTTAATAACGATTTTAAACATAATTTAATAAATTTTGTTTTAATATGTGCATTTTTACAAATTTTAGAATTTTATGGCATATTTAATTTAGCAGTTATTTGGATAATTAATTATATATTAGGATATTTTTATGCAAGGACATATGAAGATAGTAAAAATAGAAAAAAATTAAGTATACTAGTATTTATAGCTTTTATTATAGTTATTTCAGTAGTTATAATGTTAGAAAACAAAGTAACAGTATTACCAATTATTAAAAATTTTGCAGTGTATATTGATAGATATGGACATGTATTATTAGGAAGTACAATATTCATTATTTTATATGAAATATTAAAAAAAGTAGAAATGAAAGATAATAAGTTATTAAGCTTTTCAGATAAATATTCATATTATATATATTTAACACATCAAGTATTTATATTAGGAGCTTTCTCATTGTTATTTCTAACAAAAATTTTAACAGTAAATATTTTAGTAATATTTATATGTAGTATAATAAGTGGTATATTATTAGAATTTATATGTAATAAGATATTAAAAGTAATATCAAAAAAATAAAGTAGCTATATTACTACTTTATTTTTTTATTATATTTTCTGAAAAATAATTATCTGCTGAATAATCATCAGGATTATTTTGATTTCCAAATACAATTTCTTTATATAAATTATGAAGTTCATAATCATAATTTTCATCATCTTCATTAAGATTATTATTAAATAATTCTGGTTGCTCATTGAATAAACTTGGAACAGTTTCTTTTTTTGTTAATGCTCTAGGTACTTTTAATGGAACAAAATCATTTCCATCAAAAAATTGTATTTTAATAACCTTAGTAAATATATCCGCATAGTTATAATTTGTGGAACTATTGTTTTCAAAAGTTACTCTAAAATAGTTATTAAAAGTATTACTTAAAATACCCACTTTACCAACTTTTTTACCGCGTTTACTTACAGGTTCTGTAATTATAATTTCTTCACCTATTAAATTAGATAAAGCGAAGTGAGCTTTTTCTAAATCCGAATGTATATATCCCAATTTTTCCCCCTAAGATTTTGATATGTATAAATTATCATTGAATTAAATATCTGTCTAAAAACATATTAAAAAAATGTAACATAAAAAATCTTGTAAAATAAACAAAAAAATGAAAAATTGAGAAAAATAATATAATAAAAGAAATAAAAAAGAAATATAACAATATAGAAATATATAATTTTTACATAAAAAAACATAATACAAACATTGATTTTACAATAAAAATTTACAAATATTACAAAATATGCTAAAATATGTAACATATAATGGTTTAGGAGGAAAGATGAAAGCCGAAACAAAAGAAAATGTAGTTCAAGAAATAAAAGATAATAATGCTGTATGCTTAAAAGGGAGAATAAAAAAAGAGTTAGAATTAAGTCATGTATCATTTGGTGAAAAATTCTATAAAACAGAAATAGAAGTATTGAGACTAAGTGGAGATGTAGATAATTTAGTAATAATTGTTTCAGAAAAAGATTTAAAAGGCAAAGAAATAGTTATAGGTACCCCTGTTGAAATAGAAGGACAATTAAGATCATATAATTATTATTTTGATAATGGTAGTAAAAGAAAATTAATAATTAATATATTTACTAAAACTTTAAAATTAATCGATGAAACAGAATTACAAAATCGAGAAAATACAAATATAGTTAAAATAGTAGGATATATTTGTAAAAAACCTATATACAGAAAAACACCATTTGGAAGAGAAATAGCGGACATCTTATTAGCTGTAAATAGAGTTTATGGAAAAAGTGATTATTTACCTTGTATAGCCTGGGGAAGAAATGCAAGATTTTCTGATGATTTAGACATAGGTGAAATGATTGAAATAGAAGGTAGAATTCAAAGTAGAATATATAGTAAGGCTATAGATGAAAATACAACTGAAGAAAGAGTTGCATACGAAATTTCAATTGTAAAAATTAATTTATTAGATGAAATCAAATAAAAAATATTATTAAAATTTTGCATTAGCAAAATTTTTTTATTTTAAAAAATATTATACTTGAAAATATCGGACTAGAAATATATAATTAAAATACTTGAAAGAAAAGGAAATTATGTTTAAAGAAAAAATAGAACAAGAATTTTATAATAGATTAAAAACAAATGAAAAAATGCAAAAATACACATCTTTTAAAATAGGTGGACCTGCAGAATATTTTATTGAAATAAATGATGAACAAGAATTAGTAAAAATATTACAAATATGTAGGGAAGAAAAGATAAATTATTATATTATTGGAAATGGAACTAATATTTTAGTAAAAGATAATGGAATAAAAGGTTTAGTAATAAAAAATAATATAAAATATATTAATGAAGAAAAAATAGATAGTGACGAATCAATCTTTGAAGTAGGCTCAGGAGTATTATTAGGAGAATTTTGTAAAAATGTTGCAGAATTAGGATATGGCTATATAGATAAACTTTATGGTATACCTGGCAGTATAGGTGGCGCTATAAAGATGAATGCGGGAGCATATGGATTAGAAATGAAAGATATAGTTTATTCAACAAAATATTTAGATGAAAATTTAAATATCTGTGAAATAAACAATGAAAAACAAAATTTTGAATATAGACATAGTATATTTTCAGATAATCAATATATAATTTTATCTACGAAAATTAAATTAAAAAAAATTAATAAAGATGAACAATTAGAAAATATGAAAAATATTATGAATCAAAGAATTACAAATCAACCTTTGAATTATCCAAGTGCAGGAAGTACATTTAAAAGAGGTACAGATTATATAACATCAAAATTATTAGATGAATTAGGATTAAAAGGATTAACAGAAGGTGGAGCACAACTTTCAGAAAAACATGCAGGTTTTGTTATTAATAAAAATAATGCAAAAGCAGAAGATGTTATTAAATTAATAAAAAAAATAACAAGCATAGTTAAAGAGAAAGCAAATAAAGATATTGAATTAGAAATCATTATCATAGGAGAATAAAATGAATTCATTTTTAGAATGGTTTAAACCAGGAATGAAATTAAAAAGGTGGTTATTAGTCATAATTATAGGGATACTTTTTTTAGTATTATCATTATCATTATTAATAGCTGAAAACACACCAGATATAGCAACTATATTAAAGATTACAATAGAATTTGTAGTAGGTTTTCTATTAATAGTATTTGGTATAATTATGGTTCAAAAAAGAACATTAGAAATATTTATAGAAGCAAACGGAGTGAGTTCAAAAAAATTAAAAGGCAAAAATTTAAATATGAAGTCTCTTATCTTCGATAAAAATATATTTGAAAATGGTCCAAAAGTTGTAGTAATAGGTGGAGGAGCTGGATTAAATACAGTTATATCTGGAATAAAAAAGTACACTTCAAATATTACAGCAATAGTTACATTATCTGATGACGTTGATGATCAAGAAGAATCAAGAAAAGAATTAAATTTATTACCGTATGTAGATATAAAAGAAAGTATTTCAGCATTATCTGAAAATGAAGAAGAAGTGAAAAAATTATTAAATTTATCTTTTTCAAGTGATAGACTTAAAGGTTTAAATTTTGGAGATATATATCTTTTAGCCATGCAAGAAATGTATGGAAATACAGCACTTTCAATAAAAAAATCTACAGCAGTATTAAATATAATAGGTGAAGTTGTACCAGTATCTCCAGATGAATTAGTAGTATGTGCAGAACTAACAGATGGAACAGTTGTAAAAGGTAAAGAAGAAATACCAAAAATAGTAAAAAGTAAAATTGAAACAATTAAAAGAGTATATGTTTCACCAACAAATGCAAGACCTACAGATGCAGCTTTAAAAGCTATAGAAGAAGCAGATATCATAGTAATTGGGCCTGGAAATTTATATACAAATATAATTCCAAATTTATTAGTAAAAAATATATCAAAAGCTATAAAGGAATCAAAAGCTATAAAAACATATGTAGCTAATATTATGACAGATAGTGGGCAAACTGATGGATATAAATTATCTGATCATATTCAAGCAATATTTGATCATTCAGGTGGTAAAATTTTCGATTTCTGTATTTCAGATACGGGAGATATAATTCCAGAATATTTAAGACAATATCATAAAAAAGGTGAAGATGTTGTTGAAATAGATATAGAAAATGTTAAGAAATTAGGTGTTAAAGTATTTGAAAGAGATTTATCTAATATATCTAAAACAGGTAGAATAAGACATAATTCAGATGCTATAGCATTTGCTTTAATGGAAATATTAATGACAGATTTAAAATATCTCGAAAAACAAGATGTTATGAAAAATAAATTACTTGAAAGTGTATTAAAAAAACAAAGAAAAATTGAGAAAAAGAGAAGAAAATATATTAATTCTGGCAAAAATAAAGATAAAGACAAAGATAAGGATTTATTTGATTCAAAAAAATCAGTAAGTGCATTTACCCAAAAATATGAAGATAGACTTAGAAAAATGAAAGAATTAAAAGAAAAAGAAAAACAAAAATTAGAAGAAGAGAAAAAAGAAAAATCTTTTTCAAAAAATTCAAAAGAAGATAAATTTAATTTATTTCAAAGAACTAAAAAAATTGTAAAAGAACATAAAAAAGAATTAGAAGAAGAACAAAAAAAATTAGAAATAAAAAAAGATGTTCAAACAAAAATTGAAGAACAAATAGAAAAAACAGAAGTAAGAGATTTTGAAGTTGGAACTATTAGAATATTAAATAAAGATTTAGAAGCGGAAAGAAAAAGACTAGAAGCAGAAGAATTAAAAAAGAAAAAAATAGATGAGAAAAAAGAATTAGATATAAAAGAAATAGAAAAAACAGAAGATAAAGAAAAAAATAGTAAAAAAGAAGAAAAGAAAACAAAAGAAACAAAATCTCAAATGGCAAAAAGAAAAGCAAATAAACTTTTAGAAGAATTAAATAAATTAGAATTAGTTAGAAGAAGAGTAAGAGAAGAAAAACACGATAATAAAAATAAATAATAAAATATAAACTTAATGCTAAAAAATCCATTAAGTTTATATTTATTTTATAAATAATAATATTAAAGATATTTAAAACACTTGTTTTAGTTTGAATTCATCAATATAATATATATGTAAAGGATATATATGATAATTTTAGGAATAGATCCAGGATTTGCAATCACAGGATATAGTATACTTGAATATGAAAAAAATAATTTTACTTTAAAAAAAGCAGGAGCAATACTAACAGATAAAGATGAAGTATTTGAAGATAGATTAAAAAAAATATTTGATGAATTAAATAATATAATAAATGTATATAAACCTGATGAAATGAGTATAGAAGAACTATTTTTTAATACAAATTCAACAACAGCAATTAAAGTTGCAGAAGCAAGAGGAATAGTGTTATTGTGCGCAAAATTACATGATTTAAACATTGGTGAATATACACCATTACAGGTTAAACAAGGCGTATGTGGTTATGGTAGAGCAGATAAAAAACAAGTTCAAATGATGGTTAAAAGTATTTTAAAATTACCAGGTATTCCTAAATTAGATGATATAACAGATAGTATGGCAATTGCGATATGTCATGGACATTCTAGATATATTAATAATTTAAAATCACAAAATATAAATAAATTTAATATTGGAAAAGAAAAAACTAAATTACAAAAATTAGAAGAATTAATAAATAAAAAAGGAAAAAATAAATTAAAATAAGGAGTAACATTGGAAATTTATTTAATTGAAGGTGAAGATATTTATATAAAAGATAAATATTTAGCAAATATAAAGGCAAAACAAAAAGATATACAAAAAGGAATAAATTATATACTTTGCGATAAACCAGATATTGATGAATTAATTTATGAAATAAATATTCCATCTTTTTTATCCAAAGAAAAATTAATTATAGTGATTAATTCTAATATTTTTAAATCAAGTTATACAGATGGTGAAAAATTATTAAAAACATTAGAAGAAAATAGTGAAATGTATGATGGAATTACTTTAGTTTTAATAGAAGATAAAAATATACTTTCAACTAATAAAATAAAAAAATATATTTCGAAAAATGGTAAAATATTAAAATGTGATAAACCTAAAAAAAATGATATAAAAGATGAAATTTTTTCAATAGCTAAAAATAACGAAATATATATATCATTTGAAGATATTTATTATTTAATAGAAAATGTAGGTGAAGATTTAAGTTTAAATATAAATGAATTTAATAAATTAATTCACTTTGTAAAACAAACGCAAATAAATAAATATAAAATTAATAAAGAAATAATAGATAAAATAGTAATTAAAAATTCAGATGCTAAAATGTATGAAATTACAGCAAAAATAGAAAATTATGATAGAAAAAATGCAATAAAGATAATAAATGAAAATTTTAATGATCAATCAAGTATTTTAGGAGTTATATCATATATGTATGGATATTTTTTAGATATATATTTATGTTATATTTGCGATAAAGAAAAAAAAGATGCAGTATCTGAGTTAGGGATAGCACCGAATAGAACATTTGTAATACAAAACTATAGAAAAATGTATAATAGATTAGGTATAGAAAAAATAATAAATATATTAAAAGAATTATCTGAGATAGATGAAAAAACAAAAACAGAAAGTATAGATAATATATTAATGATAAAATCATTAATAATGACAATATGTTAATAGGAGAAATAAATGTTTTCAAAAGAAAAAATAAAATCTAAACTTGAATATTTAGGATTAGATTTAGATAAATTACCAAAAGCAATAACAGAATTTAATCCAATAGAATTTAATATTAGTAGGATAAATAACGATAGAGATAAAAGAATATATAAATATATAGATATAGATGAAATAGAAATATTAATCACACCTCATAGTGCAAATGCTAGTATTCAAGAAAAATATAATGATGCTAAGAGTTTAAATTCATTTTTTTTAGAAGAAAAAATAAATGCTGAAAAAATAAAAGAATATGTAAATTTAATAACTTTAATAGAAAATTTAAATGAAAAAGATATTGAAGAAGTAGAAAAAATTCAAAATGAATTAAAAACAAAACCACCATTTTTTGTAACATATAAGAAATCACATAATTGGAATATCTATTATAGTGAAAAATCAAAAAGATATTTTATGTTAGTATGTTTAAATGAAAGTTGTTTTTCTGAATTTTTCTATCTATTAAAAATGAAATTAGCACTAGAAAAAGCAAGAACTAAAAAGGAAACTAAACGTAAGAATAAAAAAACAAAAGATGAATTTGAAGAATTTAAAGAAAATGAAAAAGAAAAAGATATAAAAAAAGAATATATTTATGCACCTATTTGTTATTTAAACTACTCAGAGAAATTTTTATCAAATCATTCTACAATGGAAATAGAAAATTATATGTGGTTTTTCACAAAAAATTGGCCTATAGTGTATGAGTTATATGATAAAAAAAATGTTTATACATATAACATAATTGGTCAAATAAGCATTTTAGATAAAATTAAATCTGAATATAAAATTATATTAAAAGACAAGGAAGAAGCGGATAAATTCTATAAATTTTTAAAAGCAATATATATTTTAGAAAGTAAAACAGATGGTTATATAAATTTTGAAGCTAAACTAGATAAAATTAATTCTTTAGAATTTTATGTGGATGATGAAATAATTTTTTATGAAGAATTACCAAAATTGCTGACAACTAAATATAAAAATTTATTGAATGAAATAAAATTGTATAAAGAAGAAACTCTTACTAGAACCAATAAATTAGAAATTTTAAGAGAAAGTATTAAAGAAAAAGAATTGAATTATCAGTATTTACAATCTGAAATAACTAAATATTTAAATAGTCGAAGAACTTTTTTTGGTAAATTTAAATATTTCTTTGGAATGAAAGTAAAAGATTTCGATAAAGAGCAAGAAAAAATATATTCTAAAAAAAAGAATTTAAAAAATGATAATGAAGAAAAAAATAAAAAAGAAAATGAAATTGAAAATAAGTTGAAAAAATTAGGTTTAGAAGAATTAGGATATATTATACAAAATGCAGAACTTAATATAAATAAAGCAAATATAACAATAGAAGATTTTGTAAAATTATATGATTCACATAAATATATCTACGACAAAGTAAAAAATATTACATTAGATATTAATGCTGCCAAATTATTTGAAATAAATATAGATAAAAAAATAGAAAATGCTAAAATGTATATTAATGAAATAGATTCATCAAGAAGAAATATTTTTGAATTTTGGAGATTTACAAATAAAGATAACTTAAAGGAATTAGAAGAACCAGACAAAACAAAATTGCCAAATGAAGAAGAGGAAAAAATTGAAAATAATATTGATGTAAAAAGAGATAAAATTTTTGATTATGATATGGATTATACAAAATTTGCACAAGAAATAGATAAATTTCAAAGAGAAAAATTTACAATAGAAGAAATAGAAAGTATATTTTTAAGTTCAACAAAAATATTAGATATAGTAAATAATATGAAAACAAAAGATATTGTGGAGCAAGATATTATAAATTTAAAAAATGAATTATTAGAAGAAAAAGCTAAAGAAAAAAATCAAGGCACAGAATATGATATATTTGGTAACTTAGATGCTAATTTAAGTGTAGATTATTTTGGAGATAAATCATTTAGAGAGAAAAAAAGAAATAAATTAAATATACTAAAATATTACGAAACTATTGAAAATGTTGAATTATTAGAAAAAATACATAATATAAATGAAAGTATACAAAGAGCATTAAATAAAACAAGTACAAAATATATTTTTGAATGTTATAAAGTTTTACCAATATTAGGCAGTCAAAATGAAAAAGGATATGATATATATGATTTAAATCCAGATAAAGAATTAAAATCATATATATATGATAAAGAAGATAAAATACAATTAATAAAAGTAAAAGTACCGACTATGTCAAAAGCTATATTTTATACAAATATAATGTATTATTTAAATCAAAATAATACATTACCACTAGGAATGGATGTATCATCAAAATTATTATTAGATGGAGAACAATTTAATTGGATAGAAAATAAAAAAACAAAATATAATATAAACAATATAGATAAAAAGACGAATAAAATAATAAATAAACAAATATATTTAACAGAATATATTATTGTGCCAAAAGATATAATTAATATATAAATAAAAAATATATATAAAAACCTTAATAAAAATATAAAAATAATTATTAATTAAAATTTTAATAATTATTTTTATTATATTGCAACAAATTAAAATATGTGATAATTTCAACATGAAGGAAAAAATATGAAAGATTTTGTACATTTACATTTGCATAGTGAATATAGTTTATTAGATGGTGCAAATAGAATTAAAGATATACCAAAAAGAGTTAAAGAGTTAGGGATGAGTTCTGTAGCCCTTACTGATCATGGTGTAATGTATGGTATTATAGATTTTTATCAAGCATGCAAGGAAGAAGGAATAAAACCTATTATTGGATGTGAAGTTTATTTAGCTGAAAGAACCCGTTTTGATAAAGATCCTATTTTAGATAAAAATAGATATCATTTAATATTATTGGTAAAAAATGAAATAGGGTATAAAAATTTAACTAAATTAGTATCATTATCAAATATTGAAGGTTATTATTATAAACCACGAATAGATAAAGAAATTTTAGAAAAATATTCAGAAGGACTAATTTGTTTAAGTGCTTGTTTAGCAGGAGAATTACCAAGGACTATTTTAGAAGATTATGAAAAAGCAAAAAAAATTGCTTTATGGTATAAAAAGATTTTTAAAGATGACTATTATATTGAATTACAATCAAATGGTTTGCCTATGCAAATGATTGCTAATTCTAAATTAATAACGCTTGCTAAAGAATTAGATATACCAATTGTAGCTACAAATGATTGTCATTATACAAATAAAGAAGATTCAGTATTCCATGATATATTACTTTGTATTCAAACTGGTAAAAAAATACAGGATGAAGATAGAATGAAATTTGAAACAGATCAGTTATATATAAAATCACCAGAAGAAATGTATCAAGATTTTGGAAATATTAAAGAAGCTATGGATAATACAGTTAAAATAGCTGAAAAATGTAATTTGGAATTAGAATTTGGAAATACTAAATTACCAAATTATGATATAGGCGATACTAATCATTTAGAATATTTTAAAAAATTAGTTAATGATGGACTAAAAAAAAGATATAAAGAAATAACTAAAGAAATTACTGATAGAATAAATTATGAAGTAGATGTAATAGAAAAAATGGGATTTATAGATTATTTTTTAATAGTATGGGATTTTGTAAATTATGCTAAAAAAAATAATATACCAGTAGGAACAGGAAGAGGTTCAGGTGCAGGTTCTGTAGTTGCATATGTGTTAGAAATTACAGATATTGATCCATTAAAATATAATTTAATATTTGAAAGATTTTTAAATCCTGAAAGAATTAGTATGCCAGATTTTGATATAGATTTTTGTAATGAAAAAAGAGAAGAAGTATTAAAATATGTCGAAAATAAATATGGTACAGATCATGTAGCACAGATAATAACATTTGGAACCTTATCAGCAAAAATGGTAATTAGGGATGTTGGAAGAGTATTAAATATTCCACTTAGCAAAGTAGATAGAATAGCTAAGTTAATACCAAATAAACCAAAAATAACTATAGATTGGTCATTAGAAAATATTGTAGATTTAAAACAGCTATATAATGAAGATTTAGAAACTAAAAAAATTATAGATATAGCTAAAAAATTTGAAGGTATGCCACGCAATATTTCTACACATGCTTGTGGTGTTGTCATAACAGATAAACCAGTAGATACATATGTACCACTTTCAATAAATGATGGTAATATAATAACACAATATGTTATGACACATTTAGAAAATTTAGGATTACTAAAAATGGATTTTTTAGGTTTAAGAACATTAACAGTCATTGATGAAGCTAAGAAAATAATAAAGAAAAATAAAAATGTAGATATAGTTTTTGATGATAATATGGAAGATAAAAAAGTATATGAATTATGGCAAAAAGGTGATACATTAGCAGTATTTCAATTTGAAGCAGATGGTATTATGAAAGTAATGAAAAATTTAGGCACAGATTGCCTTGAAGATATAACAGCTGGATTATCTTTATATAGACCTGGTCCAATGGATCAAATACCAAAATATATAGAAGGTAAAAAAAATAAAAATAATATAATATATTTACATCCATCATTAGAGAAAATATTAAATGTAACATATGGCTGTATAGTATATCAAGAACAAGTAATGCAAATAGTTAGAGAATTAGCAGGCTATTCTTTTGGAAGAGCAGATTTAGTTAGAAGAGCTATGGGAAAAAAGAAAATAGAAATTATGGAAAAAGAACGAGATATTTTTATTAATGGTGAAGTAGATAAAGATGGAAATATATTAGTTCCAGGTTGTATTAGAAACGGAATTGATGAGATATCTGCAATAAAAATATTTGATGAAATGGCAGAATTTGCTAAATTTGCTTTTAATAAATCTCACGCAGCGGCATATGCAATTTTGTCTTACCAAACAGCATATTTAAAAACATATTATCCTGCAGAAATGTTAGCAGCAACATTAAATAGTTATATAGGTAATTTTGAAAAAATACCTATATATATAGAAGATGCATTAAATCATAATATACAAGTACTAAAGCCAGATATTAATATCAGTGATATTAAATTTTCAGTAGATAAAGAAACAGGAAATATTATATATGGATTATCTAGCATAAAAAATATAGGTATTAATATATCTGAAAACATTATTAAAGAAAGAATAGTAAATGGGGAATATAAAACATTTACAGATTTTGTGAAAAGATTAATAGATAAAGGTATAACAAAAAAAGTTTTAGAAGTTTTAATAAAAATTGGTGCATTTGAAAAATTAGAACCAAACATGGGAAAATTACTTGCATCTTATGAAGATATTTTAAAATCTTATCAAAATTCAAATAATGGGCAGATGGAAGGTCAAATGAATATGCTAGAACTTTTTTCAGGATCGGAAGTTATTGAAAATGAAAAAGATATGTATATAAACGCGCCAGATATTTCACAAAGAGAAAAATATAATTATGAAAAAGAATTTATAGGATTATATATTTCAGGCCACCCACTAAAAAAAATAAATAGATATTTAGAGAAAATAGTTAATTTTAATGGTAAAAATGTTTTAGAAATATATAATGATGAAACACATAAATATAAAGATAAACAAAAAATAAAAACTGTTGTTATGATTGAAAAAATAACAAAAAAATATTCTAAAAAAGGAAATTTAGTAGTATTTCTTGAAGTAAGTGACATATATACTACATATAAATTAATGTTATGGGAAAGTATATATAGAGCTTTTGAACATTTAATTAAAGAAGAAGCTATTGTAGGAATTATTGGAGAAATATATTTTAATTTAGATAATGAATTAAATATTATTGTTAAGCAAATTTCAGATATAAAAATTAATGGACAAAGTATTTCTTAAATATCTATATATTGTTAAAAAATGTGTAAAAGTATAGAAAAAATGATTATAATAATATATGTTATATATATAAGAATTAAAAGAGATTTATATGAAATTAATAGATAATATATATTGTAATAGTGATAAATTAATAATAGATAAAGATATTGAATTAGTATATAAAGGAAAGTTAATTAATTTTCAAAACGCAGTAGATGATAAAAATGTATATATATGTTACGGTTATGGGAATAATTTTGAATGTTTTTCTTGTATGAAAATGAAAAAATTTTCATTAGGATATAAAGTTAATATTAAATTAAAAAAATACGATAAATTATCTTTTTATATTTATGATAGTAATTTAAATTGGGACACAAATAATGGTAAGCTATATAATTTAGAAATAGAAGAAATACAGCAAAAAGAATTTTTACCACTTAAAATGGAAAAAAATACTTTAAAGAAGATAAAAGAAATTATAGAACTTGGATACAAAAAAATTGCAAAAGTATTTGAAAATAGATTATTAGATAGTAATTTTGAATAATAAAATGGACATATATTATAATTAATAATATAATGCTTATAAAGGAGAAATTTGTGAAAAATAAAGAAGGTGTTAGTAACGAAACATCACCAGTTTCATATGTTTTAGAAGGAGAAATGAGAGAACATAGAAAAAAAAGTATTAAGAAAAAAATAAGTATAATATTAATATTACTAGCGATAGCAATTTTATTATTATCAACGATTTTTGCTTTACTAAATTTACAAAATGATCGAATTATAAAAAATGTGAAAATAAATGGAATTAATGTTTCAAATAAAACTAAAAAAGAAGTAGAAGATTATTTATATAATATATACAAAGCGAATGCTGAAAAAAAATTAAGTTTTGTAAATGAAAAAAATGTTGAGCTTGAGGATAAAATTAGTCCAACAGATATCAATTTCAGAATAAAACTAAGCAAAGCTATTGATGATAGTTATAATTTAGGAAGAGATAGTAATATTTTTGTAAACAACTTTATTATATTAAAACAGTTATTCATAGAGAAAAATTATGAATTAGAATATGAATATGATGAAAATGAATTAATAAAAAAAATACAGGAGCTAGATGAAAAATTAGAAAATAAGTTGCAAGAAGTAAGCTTTTCAATAGTAGAAGATAAATTAGTAATATTACCAGGTAAGTCAGGAAATATAATTAATAGAGAGTTAATTCAAAAAAATATTTTAAAAGCATTTAAAGAAAATAATTTTTCAAATAATATAGTTGTGTCACAAATTTTTAAAAATCCAAACCAGATAGATATTGAAAAAATATATGCACAGGTAAAGAAAAATTCAGAAAACGCTAGTTTTAATGAAACTACTAAAGAAATAAAAAAGGAACAAAACGGCGTAGACTTTGCAATAACAATAGATGAAGCAAAAAAAATATTATTAGAAAAAAAAGAACAATATGAAATACCTTTAAAATTTATAAAACCAGAAATAACAATATTATCTCTTGAGAATAAAATATTTAGAGATGTTTTAGGTTCGAATTCAACTAGTTTTAAAACAAGTGGTTCTAATAGAAGACACAATGTAATTTTAACAGCTAATAAAATAAATGGTATTGTTGTTAATTCAGGTGAAACTTTTTCATTTAATAAAGCATTAAATTATTCATTAGT
>CAUUHK010000002.1:0-28695 GCA_963545005.1 uncultured Eubacteriales bacterium
TGTATCTTTTTCTATACCTTTTTATTTGTTGCACTTTATTTTGCTATTCACTAGTATTTTTATTTACATTAACCTTTTTTCATATATAATTACTAAAATTTATATTTATATATTATTCAATAAAAAATAAATAGTCTATTTCGTTTTCATTACAAAAATAAATTAGATTGAATAAAAATAAAAAAATATTGAATTTAAACTCTTTATAAAATATAATAAATAATAATTAGGAGTATAATATTTATGTTGAAAATACAAGAAAAAAATGTCTATCCAAAGAAAAAAAATATAATGAATATATCAATAAAAATAATATTAATATTAATATTAATATTAATATTTATATTATTATTTTCAAATATAAATATTAATATAAATAATTCTAATATTTTAAATTCAGAAGTTTATGCTAGTAGCTCTGAAGCTAAGGATATAAGTTTAGATAGTATAATTACTTCAGTAAAAGATTTTTTTGAAAAAGGAAAAAAAGGTACAGATAAAATTAATACTGATGAAATAACAGATAATTTTATTGAACAAATTGTACCGATTGCAGCAGCTTTATATTATGTTGGTTTAGGAGTAGCAGTAGGAGCAACAATGCTACTAGGTGTTAAATATATAAAAGCTAAAAATGATCCAAAAGAAACTGCTGAATTAAAGGAAAGATTAATCGGATTAACTATTGGAATTATTGTGTTAGGTTCAGCAACAATGATATGGAAAGCAGTTATTATGATTGTTGAAAAAATGATGAACGTAAATATTTAAGGAGGAAAAATGTTACATCAAATACCATTTGATAGTAAAAGTGAAACTAGGCTTTTTGTAATTTTTTCATTAAGAGCAATAGCAACAACAACAATTGGAATGTTGCTAGGTATTTTTATTGGTTCATTCTTTTATATTTTGGGATTAACTAAATTATTTATACTATCCATAATATTATGTGGTCTTGCAGGATTTATAATAGGTACATTTAAAACACCAAATATAAAATCAATGCCAGTGACAGAGGAATTAACCGATATGTATCCATATGAAGTTGCTTTAAAAAAATGGAAATTTAATCAAAGAAAGAAAATATATGTAATATATAAGGGGGAATAAATGAGTGAAATACTTCTGTTATTAAGAAGCTTATTAATTTTATTAGTTATAATTGAAGTTTTTCTTATTATGGCAAATTTTTTGTTAAAAAATAAACAAGAAGTTAATGAAGATGATTATGTTTTCAATTCAAGTAGTGAAAATACTAAACAAAAAAAGAATTATGGTAAGTTTCATGGAGAATTAACAAGAGGGCAAATTAAGGATTTTTTAGCTTTTGATGAGATAAAAGATGGCATGATTATAAGAAGTAAGTGTAAACAATATATAATGGTTATACAGTGTTTTGGTGTTAATTATGATCTTTCATCAGACCAAGATAAAATTGTTATAGAAGAAGGTTTTTTACAATTTTTAAATGTTTTAAAATTCCCTATTCAATTATACGTACAAACAAGAATGGTTAATTTTGCAGATATAATTAATAATTATACTGAAAGAGCTAATATAATTAGAGATGATTTAAATGAAACAACTGCTAAATTAGATGAAGCTAAACTTAAAGGTGATGAACAATTATATAATGAATTAGTGTATGAAAGAAGAAGAAAAGAAAATATGTTTGAATATGCAAATGATGCGATTGCTACTACTGTTAATATGAGTTCAAATAAAAACGTGCTTCAAAGAAAAAATTATATAGTTGTTTCATATAATAAAGATGAATTAGGTACAAGAAGTGAAAAATATTCACAAGAAGAAATTTTAAATTTAGTATATAATGAATTATTAACTAGATGTAGAACTTTAATAGAAGCATTAGGGGGTTCTATGGTATCAGGTAAAGTAATGAATTCAGAAGAATTAATTGAATTAGTATTTGCTGCATATAACAGAGATGATACAGAATTTATACAGATTTCAAATTATTTAGCTTCTGAATATGATGAGTTTTATGCTGTTTCAAAAGATGTTTTTGAAAAGAAAAAAGAATTAATGGAAAAAGAAATAGATATTAACGCTATAAATTTAGTAACAGAAAGTATAATATCAGCGGATAAGGAAAGAAGAAAAGAACTATTAGAATTAAGAAAAAATAGAATTAATAAAACGAGAGAAAAAAGTGTAAAACATTTAGAAAAATATAAAGATAATCTATTAGATAATCAAACATATGAAAAAGCAAAAAAGAATATTTTAAATGCAAAAATAACTGAAACTGAAGAAGGTAATTTAGATATTCAAATAAATGAATAATATCTAAAATATTTAATGGAGGAAAAATGTTTCAAAATAAAAATATAGAAACAGAAGAGAAAGATAAAAATATTAGTACTTTGAAGAAAAATGTAAAAGGTATAAAAGATATTATATCACCATCTGGAATTGATGCTTCATATACTAATCATTTGGAAATAATAGCAGCAAGAAGTAGGTATGCAAGATCTATGGTAGTAAATGCACTACCTAGAACTTGTGTATTTCCTGAATTTTTAAGAGGTATGTATACTTTTGGAGATAGTAATACTTCTGTTTTTATTAATCCAATACCAGCTGGAACATCACAAAAAGATTTAAATAAAGAAATAAATGAAATAGCATCCGAAATTTATGTTGCTCAAAGTAGGGGGGATATCAATAGAGCAAGAGTATTATCGATTAAAAAAGCAGAAAAAGAACAATTAAGAGACGAAATTGCAAGTGGTTGGAATAATGTATTTACAGCATCAATTATCACAACAATTTTTTCAGATGATTTAGAAAAATTAGATACATTAACAGAATTATTTAAATCTGAAATGTCAAAAACATTATTAGTAACGAAATCTGCATGGGCTATGCAAGATGAAGCATTTCAATCAAATATGCCATTTAATGAAAACAGAATAGGTATTTATCATAATTTTGATAGAGGGTCAATGGGAACAGTATTTCCATTTTTCAATTCTGAAGTTGGACATAAAAGTGGTATACCATTAGGATTTAATGAAAAAACTATGGCACCTATATTTTATGATAATTTCTCAAAAGAATTAACAAATTATAATATGGTAATATTTGGAGTTACAGGTTCAGGTAAATCAGTAACAATAAAAGTTCTTGCAGCAAGATCAGCAATTCTTCAAGGAATAAAATCTTTGGCACTAGATGTTGAGGGGGAGTATGGAATTGTAGCAGGAGCGTTGGGAGGTGTTAATATAGTAGTTAGCCCAACATCAAATACAATTATTAATATATTTGATATAGAACCAGAAATAGAAATAGATGAGATAACTAAAAAAGAAAGAATGGTTGTAAATGTTGCAGCAAAAGTAGAAGATGTTACACAAAGTCTTTTAATAATGGCTAAAGGTAGTACAAAATCTAATGAAGTAAATGAAATTACCAAACAAATTATATCTGAAACAGTTGCAGAAGAATATGCAAGTTTTGGTATTAATGAAAATATGGTAAGTTTATATAAAGAAAATCAAGATATAAATATGTCAAATAATTTTTTAGGTTCTCAAAAAAAGATGATGCCTACTATTGGAAGTTGGTATAAAAGGTTAGAATCTAAATCGCAAGAAAATTTAAATACAGATTATAGGTTTCATTATAGTTATTTATTAAAAGTAATGAAACAATATATTAGAGAATATAATGGTCAATTAGCATATTTTGACGGGCAGTCAACATTTGATTTATCTGATGAAATTCCTTTTATAAATTTAGATATTTCACAATTGGAAGAAAATTTTGCAAGACCACTTGCACAACAAATTTTACTTTCTTGGGTATGGGAAAAATATGTTAAGAAAAATAGCGAAGATAAAACTAAAGCTAGTCAAAAAAGAGTTATAATTGATGAAGCATGGATGTTATTACAATTTGATGAGGCTGTTCAATTCTTAGACAAAATGGCAAGAAGGGCTAGAAAAAGAAATGTAAGTTTAGCAGTTGTTTCTCAAAGGGCAAGAGATTTTTATGATAAAAAAGAAGCTCAAGCGATCATAACATCTGCTGCTACTAAGATATTTTTAAAACAAGATAGTACAGAAATAGATGCAATAAAAACAATATTTAAATTAAGCGATGGAGAGGCTAGACATTTATTAGCATGTAATGTTGGTGCAGGATTGTTAAAATTAGATATGCAATCTGCAATAGTTTCAATTCATCCAACTCAAAAAGAATTTAATTTTGTTGAAACCAACTTAAATAATCAAATCAAACTAAAACAAGATAAAAATAAGTAAATAAGAGGAAAGTATATGATAAAACGTATATTGGGAAAGGAACATATATTAAAACTAATAGCAATAATACTGCTATTAGTTTTATGCATAAATTTTATATTTATTCCCAATATACAAAATGTATACGCTACACCAACTCAAGAATTAATAGATAATAATCCTATGGAAGATAAAAATGATAAATTAGAAGATGGAAAATCAACAAATGTTGTTAGAGATGGAGCAACAGATGATTCTGGAAAAAATATTTTAAATTTTGGTGAATGGGTAATAGATATGATTGTATCATTTTTTACTGGAGGTGTAGCACTTTTAGCAGCAGGAGCACAGACGTTAATGGAGCTTATGTATCATGAAGAAACAACAGGTAATTTAGGCACATTTACTATCGAAAATTTGGTATTTAATAAAGTAGGTATAATTGATGCTAATTTTTTAAAAACAAACGCTAATGTAGATGGATTTAACCAAAATCTAAAAAATAATGTTGCTAAATGGCATTTTATTATGAGAGATTTTGCATTAATAATATTATTAATTACAATAATTGTATTAGCTATAAAATTAATGATTAAACAAGTAACTGGTACTTCTACTACTAGTGGTAAATATAATTTAATGCTTACAGATTTAATAGTGTCTGCAGGAATTGCTGCAGGAATTATTATATATATAGCAGCTATCTCATATTTATCTGATTTTTTTGTAGAAATTTTGGCAAAAATAAAAGTAGTATTAGTTCCATCAGAGGTAAAAAATTTTGAAGAAGTTATAATATATAGAGCAGGACTGTTACATCAAAGAATAGACAATGTTACATATGCAGAATGTTTAATAAGTTATATATTTTTAGTTATAATACAATTTAAATTTTTAATGCTTTTTATAAAAAGGTTATTTGCATTAGCATTTTTAACAGTAGTATCACCGCTAATATCTGTAACTTATGCAGTTGATAGATTTAATGATGGTGAAGCACAAATATTTAATAGATGGATTATAGAATTTACAAAATTAACATTTATTATGCCTTTTTATGCATTAATATATTTAATATTTGTATCTGGAGCATCAGGATTAACTGAAACAGTACCTATTTTAGGATTATTATTTTTATTATCATTTGGAAGAATAGAAGCTATAGTAAAAGAATTCTTTGGTTTGAGTGCTATTACAGCAATTAAATCAACAGGAGGTGTTTTTGGAAAATAAAAAATTAAGAGTTATATTAATTTTTATACTTTTTATATTTGTACTTTGTATTGCAAATATCATGAATAAAAATAAGAAGAAAAATATAGATAATAATATAAATATTTATGAACCAAAAAATCCTAATGTAGATAATATTAAAATAGATAATACATTAAAAATACCAATGCTTAAACATAAGAATATTAAAAAATTTGATATTCAAAATGATAAAATAAATAATATAATTTTAAATAGAAATATGTCTAATGAAGATATTGGAACACTTACTTTTGATGATGATAAATATAAAGAGTTTTATTATGAAAATATTAAAGTTAGAAAAAATTTAAATACAATTTTGAGTATTAAAATATTAAATAATTTTGAAGGAAATATTTTAAATGATATAAATTTATACACATCTTTTATAGAAATTGAGGATAAATTAGGAGAACCTAATTTTAAAAGTGATGAAATTTTATATTATTTATCTGAAAATTATGATATAGCTTTTTCAAAAATAAAAGATAAAAATTATGATGAAAAAATAAGAGAAATAACAATATATTTTACAGATAATAATAAATCTTTTGATGAAACATTAATTAAAAGAATAGTTGAATTTCAAGAAAATGAAGAAAAGTTAAATAAAAATATTTTAAAATATAGTGAATATACAAGTAAAAAGAATGAACAAAATAATCAGATTAGAAAACTTATTTCAGACATAACAAAATATGATCCAGCATATTTTAAATATAATTATAATTCAAATTTGGTGCAGTTAAGATATATCAACTATGGTGTAGATTGTATATTAACAGGTGATTATACAGATAAAAAAAATGGTATATATTTTTATGAGAATTTTTTTAGAAATGAAGAAAATGAATACGTAAAAACTTTAATTACAAACAATTCCAATAATTCTAGTATAATTAAAATTATGGATACTGCATTAGGATTATATGAAGAAACTATGTATATATCAGATATGAAATATATGTTAGAAAAAAGTTTAAAAAATGAAAGTAAAACAGAGTTAGTTTATTTTGAAAAAAATAATACGAATGAATCAAAATATAAAAATGCAAGATATATTTCAATAGATAGAAAAAATAAAAATATAATGCTCAACGATGGATTTGTAGATAACATATTTTTGACAAAAGAATATATTATTTATGTTGTGCAAGATAAAAAAATATATATTTTAAATAAAAAAACAAGTGAGAGTACACAAATATTTGAATTAAAAGAAAATGAAAAAATTAATTTTATTGATTTCAAAAATGGAATATTATATATAAATAATGATAAATTATTAATTGAAAAATAAGGTGGAAATGAAAAAAAATAGTGTAGTAAGCAAATGTAATAAGTATTTTACTAAAGTTATATGTATTATAGCTTTATTTATGATGCTACTTACAAATGTCGTACAGGCACTTCAATTTGCATGGCCAGTACCCGGAGCAAATACTATTTCAAGTCCATATGGTCCAAGATTCCATCCTATATTTAAAGTATATAGAATGCATGATGGTATAGATATTCCTGCACCACAATGGACAAATATTATTGCCTCAGAGGATGGAACGGTTACTTATGCAGGATATGTTAAAGGATATGGAAATTATGTAAAAATAGATCATGGTAATGGATTTACAACTAGATATGCGCATATTGTAGATGGTGGAATTAAAGTAAAAACAGGACAAAAAGTAAAAAAAGGTGATTCGATTGCATCTGTAGGTTCATCTGGAAATTCTACAGGACCACATTTACATTTTGAAGTAAGAATTAATGAGCAGACTGTTAACCCAGTAAATTATGTAAGTCCAAATAATTCGGGTACACAAACATATAATACTCCAAATAATACAGGTCAAGGTGGTATTGGAGGAATTAGCGAAGATATAGATATTGGAACAGGTTTACCTTCAAATGGATTAAATGTTGAAACATCAAATTCATTTTATTATCAAGGTGCACCAAAAGGATATTATAGTGCAAGAGAATCATTAATAGATAAAATAATAAAAAAATTTACAGAACTTTTAAATATATTAGCAGGCTTATTTATTTCTATAATAAAATTACCATTAATTGGATATGCTGCATTGTGTGAAGTTATATTAACAAAAACATTAGATTCAATAACTGGACAATCAAATTATTTGCAACAAGGTTCAAATGTAGATTTATATGTTGATCCTAGAAGAAGTGTTAATATTGAAAATATAATTTTTAATAGAATAGAACTTTTAAATATAGATTTTTTCATTAATCCGAAATTGGCAATTGAAAGGATGAAAGGTAAAACTTCTACTGGACAGGACATAGAAAAAATTAATAGAAATGCTGATATAACGGGAAGTACAGGAAGAAGTACAGAATTTAATGAACAAAATAATACAATTGAATATGAACAAGGTACAGTTGGATTAATAAGAGCATATTTTGCATCTATATATTATATTATTTTTTCATTATCAATATTATTCATGCTAATTGCATTACTTATTTTAGCAATTCAGTATACATTAGTGCAATCTAGTACAAAAAAAGCCGATATAAAAATATATTTAAATCAATGGTTAAAAACATTTGTTGAAACATTTTTAAGTATTGCTTTTGTTATCTTTATAATTAAGTTAGATGTATTTATAGTTAAAGTAGTACAAGAAACTTTTGCAAATCAAACAGAAACATTTTCATTGTATGAGCAAATTAGAACAAGAGCATATGATTTTAGATTTACAGTTGGCTTTCCAGCTGCAGTTATGTATATTATATTAGTTTGGTATACAGTAAGATTTACTATTATATATTTAAAAAGAGTTATAATAGTAATGGTATATGCAATATTTGGACCAATAATAGGTGTATATGAATTAATAATGTTAATAATAAAAAATACACCAGATAAGGTTAAATTACAAACAAAATGGTATAAAGAATTTATGTATTTAGTTTTAATACAAATTGTTCATGTAATTAGTTACACAATTATTATATCTGTAGTTATGGATATGGCACAAAATAGTTTAGTAGGATTTATATTAGCTATATATTTATTAAAATTATTATTAAAAGTATCTAACTATATAAGAACAATATTTGATATTAAATCTGAAGTATTAAATGATTTATTAGATAATTCAAAACCACAAGATTATTTAAAAAGTTTAACAGAAGCTTCATTAATATATTCTTTATATAAAGATAAAAAGTTTAAAAGCACATTTGAAGAAGCTAAAAATATAGTAGTTGATAAAGTTAAAAAAACAACAACATCTGTAGGTGGTACAACAGTAAGAAATGCCATAAATTTAGGGCTATTTGTTAAAGATGCATTACCATATAGTAAAGTAAGAAAAAGACAAAAAGAAGAACAAGAAAATAGAGCTAAAGTGTATAATGTAACACTGGTAGAAAATTCTGATGAAATTAATACAAGAAAACAAGAAAAAATCGATAGAATTGCAAAAAAAGGAAATTTAACAAAAGAAGAACAAGAAATTCTTTTAAAATTACCAGAAGCAGATCTTGAAAATATTATACCTAAAGAAATCACTGAAAAGGAATTTAAAAAATTAACTGGTAAAATTGCTCAATTAAAAATGCTTTTTGAAAAAGCAAGACTAAAAAACGCCTTAACTCAAGATGAAGATGGATATTTTAGAGTGTTTCCACCAGTAAAACAAGTAAATCCAATTACTGGAAAAACAGAAATAATTTCATCATCGTCAAGAACATATTTTAAAAATTTAAATTCATTATTAGGAATAGATGTGCCAAAATTTAAAGAAAATATGTCTCAAACAATCTTAACATTGAAAGATGGATTAGATCTAATTAGTATGATTATGTTATCACCAATTATATTAACTGAAGGCTACAGTAGTTATTATGGTGTAACAAAATTATTTAATATGAATCAAAAAATAGATGGACAAGGAAGCTTAGGTAGAATTACCAGTATATTACAACAAGGATATAAAAAATCAAGAGATATTAAACTTGCAAATTATTTTGAAGAACACGGAGAACATAAAACTACGTTAAAATCGTATTTCAGAGACAAAAAAATAATGAAATATAATGGTATGGATCCTAAAAGTGTTGAAAAAATTTTAAGAAATGCTTCAAGACAAATTGAAGAAATTGAAATTGATATGAACACACAAAAAATGCGAGAATTAGAAATTAAAAGATTCGTAAAACATCATGAAACAGGTAGAAAAAAATATACAAATAAAAATAAAGAATTAAAAAAATTATCTAATAAGAAAAGAAGAATTAAAGAACAACTTAGAGATTTAAATGATTATGCAGATATTGTTTATTTAACTGAATTAAAAAATTCAAAATTAGAAAATATTAAAAATTATTTAGAACTTCATGATAATAACATTGATATTATCCATGCAAAAGAAGTATTTGAAGCCGAAAATAAAAAAGGTGATTATAAAAATATGAAAAAATACTTAACAGAAGAGGTTTTACTTGAAAATTTAAAAATAAAAAATGCAGATTTTTTAAATAAAAAGCTAAAAATAATGAATTCACCTATACCAGAAGTAGAAAAAGAAAAATTAATAAAAAAATTAGAAATAGAAAATGAATTGAATAAAATTAATGAATTATCAAAAAATAATATATCTGAAGAAGTAATGGCTGAAATGTTGCAATTGAATAATATTAACATCAAAAACAGATTAATAAAAGCACAGGAAAAACAAGAAGAAGAATTTAATAATTTATTAAGAGAACAAGTAAAAGGTATTTCATTAAAACAATTGAAACAAACTAGTGCAGAAGAAATAATTGAAAAAATAAATAATGAATTTATGAATGAAGAAGTATATCTTATAGATAAAAAAAATAAATCAATTTTCAAAACTCAAAAATTAGAAATATCAGAAAAAGTTCAAAATAATGCAAAACAAAGAGTAATTAATAATACTGAGAAAGCAGTAAATGATATAGTAAATACAGAACTAATAAAAGCAAATGGAATATTAGATTATCAAATAGCAAAAGAAGGTAATAATAAAATAGAAAATATTTTAGAAAAAGAAAAAGACAAAATTAGATACAATGTAAACAATGATAGTACATTAAATGATGAAGAAAAAAAATCTAAAATACAAGAATTAATAAATGAATTAAAAGAAAAAGATATTAATGAAATTATTGATGATAAACATATGGACGAAAGTATCAAAATAGCAATAAAAATAAATAAGCAAAAAAAAGAATTAGAAAATATATTAGAAGAAAAAAACATTGATGAAATTATGCAAATATGGAAAAATAATGTAGTTGAAGTGTTAAATGACGTTAATAATGATGATTCAATTACAAAAATTATTAATGCTAGAATGGAAAGAAGAAAAGCTTATGAAAGAATGTACGATAAATCCGAAATAGCTGAATATCTAAATGCTGCTAAAAATAATAATAATAAACAAGTAACATTTAAATTAGAAAAAGAAAGAACAAATGATATTTTTAAAAATAAAATAAGAACAGAAAATGGTAAATATAAAGATAATAGGAAATTAGAAAAAAAAGAAGTTGAAGATTTTTTCAAAAAGTTTGGAAAATTTTAAATTTATAAGATAAAATATAGTTATAAAATTAAAATAGAAAATGAAAAAATTGGTATGAAAAAAATAATTAAAAAAACTAATAATATGAATACAAAAGTAAATGATAGAAAAAAAATAATTCTTTCTATCATTACTTTCATGTTATTAGGATTTTTTATAATTATGAATTTACAAGTGTTGTATAATAATAAAATAAGTAGTATTCAGAAGGAGGTAATATAGCATGCTAAGTTCTATTGCCTCTGGCATAATGTCAATAATATTTTGGTTATTTAGAGTTGTAATTTTAGGTATAATACTAGGAATTAATTTAATTATATCCACAGCTTTATCTATAGGAACATCCGATTTTAAATTTATAGATATAAAAGATATAATATTTAATAGATTGCGTCTTATAGGGATAGATTTTTTTAGTGAAACAGGTTCATTAGCCGGTATGTCAGTACCTATAGCTAATATATATATGTTAGTTTTAGGTTTGTCTATAGCAATTCAAATTATAGTTTTGTTATATGTTGCCATACAAGGAATTATACGAATTTTACAAATATCTCCATATGTAGACAAAGCAAAACAAAAAGCAGATATGATACTTTTACTTGAAAATTGGGTCAAAGGTATAATGATTATTGTAGGTATTTCAATATTTATAGTTGCAGTAATACAAATCAATAATGCCATTGTAGATGTATTATTTAAAACTTTTGTCGATGCCTCAACTCCAGATGTATTTGATCAAATACATGAAAAAATATTTGATTTAGATATTATGATGGCTACATCAGCATTTTTACTATTTATAATGCTTATGATAAATACATATGCACTATTATTTCAATATGTAAAAAGAATGATAAAAGTAGCATTTTTAATAATTATCTCACCTTTAATTGCAACAACATATGCAATAGATAAAGTAAAAGATGGTAAATCTCAAGTATTAGATGCTTGGACAAAAGAATTTGTATCAACAGTAACAGTACAAATAGTACACGCATTACTATATATAATTATCATAGGGATTACATTAAGTAATCAAAAAACTTTTTCTTTTGCAGCAATGTTCTTAAGCGTACTGAGTATTAATTTTATTTTTACAGCAGAAAAATTAGTGCAATCTATTTTTGGTGTACAAAGTACAATAATGTCAGAAAAAGGTACTTTAATTGGAACATATAGTAAAATTAAATTCTTAAGTACGGCTGGTGCAAAATTATTAAAAAATGATAAAGTAAAAAATATAAATTTAAAATTAAAATCTACTAAATTAGATAAATTAAAAAATGATGTAGGTAAGAAGATTAATGAAAATAAAATATATAAAGGTGCAGCAAATATAACAGGTAAAATAGGAGAAACAAAAGATAAAATAATCGAAAAAAAAGATCATTTAGTGGATAATGTAAACAAAAAAATATATAGGGCTAGAGCCGGAGTAATTAAAAGTGCATATAAATTCGTTGGTCTTAATGCTCCAGTAAAAAGATTAAAAGAACAAATTGACAGACATGAACAAAATGTGGATAAAAAAAGAAAATATAAAAAATATAAAAAAGCAAAAAGTAAAAAAATAAAAAAACCAAAAAAATTAATTGGAAAAGTAGCTGTAGGTACACTAGCTGCTGCAGGTAATGTTGCACTTAAAATGTCAACAGAAGATATATATAATAGTAATTTAACAAAAACAGCTATTACTGGATATATGGCAGGTAGTGCAACAGCAGATGTAAGACTACAGTTATATGGAGAAAGATTACAAGACAAAAATGAAAGAATATTATCTAAAGAAGAAGATGAAACTACAGCATCATATAAAAAGGTTGAAAATAGATATGTAGAAAAAGCATATGTAAATATGGAAAATAAAAGAAGAATATTAGAAGATAGTAATAATGAAGTTACAGATTTTGATGATAAGTTAATACATGAATTTAATTTAAGTACACATGATGGTAGAAAAAATTATGAAGAATATGCAAATACTTTAGACTTATATGCAGAAGGAAAAGATAAAGCTAAGGCTGCGCGTATGGAAGAAATTATAAAAGAGCGTGCAGTAGCTCAAGAAAAAGAATTTATTGAATTTTTACAAAAAAAACAAAAGAAAACAAAAGAAGAAGTAATGTTAATATTATCTGATTTACAAGGATTAGTTAAAAATAATGTTAAAATTAATTTTGAAAAAGTTCAAAATAAAAAGAAAATTAACTCGTTTGATACTGATGAAGAAATAGCGAATAAAGAAAAATTTAATAACAGACAAGATACTAATATAGAAATGAGAAAATACATTTCAGCATTATTAGATGAAAATCAAATAACAATGGCAAAACAATTTAATAATATAACAAGTAATATATCTTCATCATATAAATCCATACATAAGAATATTATGGATATTGATAAATTAAAACCAAATATTAAAAATAAGGTAGATAAAGAAAAAGATATTGAATTAGATATGTTTTTAGAATAAAATAAAAGAAAAAATAGTTGGATAAATAATGGAAAAGTTTGAAAAAATAAAAAATATATTTAAAACTAAATTCAAAACTAAATTCAAAACAAGAAGAGAAAATAGTAATAGAAAAATACAAATTTTAATTACTATTATCTTTTCGTGTATATTATTATATTTTTTTAATAGTTTCGCATATGCTGAATCAAATATTGCAAGTAATGTATTATCATTATTAACAACAGGATTAATAGCAATATTTTTTTGGAAATATTTATTAATTGCATTAGCGATTCTTATTACTTTACATTTGTTATTAACAGCAATAGGTGCATTAGTATTAAATACAGGTGCAGGACCGTTTTTAACACCAGCCGATATATTTTTTAATAGAGTAGCATTAACAAATATAGATTTTTATGATTTTTCAAGTAGAACATCTTCAACAGTACTTGGTATAAGAAATACAGTTGCAAGTTGGTTTGGTGTTATAAATTCAATAGCAATGGTACTTATGTTATTAGTATTAATATATATTGCAATAAGAATTATATTATCAACAAATACAGAAAAGATAGCATTATATAAAAGTGCATTATCAGATTGGTTATATAGTGTAAGTTTATTATTTTTATTACAAGTATATGCAGTTGTTTTAATTAAATTTACAAATGCAATATTATTTGCACTAGAAAAAGGAGTAGTTAATAATCAAAATATTTTATCTGAAACAGATTATTCGAAAATATTTTTAGAACATTTCGATCATATTATAGCAATGATTATTATTCATGGTATGATTTTAAGATATACTTTCATTTTCTTTTTACAATATGTGAAAAGAATGATAAAAGTAGCTTTTTTAATACTAATTTCACCACTTATTGCAGTATCTTATGCATTAGATAAAGTAAAAGATAAAACACCACAAGCATTACAAAATTGGATGAAAACATTTACACAAGAAGTTGTAATTCAACCATTTCATGCTTTAATATATATATTATTATTAAATTTAGCAGAAGGTATTATGAACGAGTCTGGTACATTAGTAGCTGGATTAATAGCTATAATAATATTTAAATTTATAGTAGAAGCAGAGGGCTTAATAAAACAAATATTTGGTGTATCATCAGGAACTACTGTAAAAGATAATTCAAGCTTATTAAATCAATATCTTGGAATGAAGGCATTAGAAAAATATAGTAAAGTTTTAAAAGAAAATCCATTACCAAAAGCTATTTCATCAAGATTTTCAAATATAGATAGAACTAGTGAAGTAGTAGATGTGCCTAATACTAATAATTCAAATAACACAAATAATAAGAATACTATAAATGATACAGAACTAGAAAATGAAACAGCATTAGTAAATAATAATGTAAATACAGATGTAGAAGATCATCAAGAAGCATTAGTTGCAGAAGCTGCAGCAGAAAGACAAGCCATTGATGATGCTACACCTGTAAATCAATTAAAACCGGGAAAATCTAAAAAAGGTAATTTAACATTACAAAGTAATCAAAGTAATAATAATGGTGAAGAAAAAGAGAAAAAAGACTCACTTCTTACTAAATATAAGAGAACTCTTAAAACTTTAGATAATTACAATTTAACAGGAATATTACTTGGTGCAGCATGGGAAGCAGCAGATCCTAAAGATACATTATTAACAAACTTAATTCAAGGAGGTGCAGGAGGTGCAATTGCTTCTGGAGTACTTAAAAAGAAAGTATTAAATAGTATGGATAAGAAAAAGGTAAAAAAATATCAAGAAAATACTTATGAAAAACACGTTAAAGATGCAGCAAAAGAATTAAATTCAACTGTAGAAAATTATAGTGCATTAACAGATATGAATTTTGATAATACTACTGATCAAGGAAGAATGTTACTTAAAAAATTCTTTGATGATATTGAAAATAAAATGAATAATGGAAATGCCTTAGAAAAAACATATTTTGCAAATAAACAAAAATTAGTTGACCATTATAGAAAAAATGGAAAGAGTAGATTTGAATCTGAATTCTTAGTAGATGAAATGGAAACAGAATTTTTAACTGCTGGTAAAAATGTTAATGTAAATAAATATAATATGGAAGAAAAAGAATTTTTAACATCTATGTTAGAATTTAAGATAGCTGAAGATAGAAAAGAAGTAGAATCAGTTACAGGTTTAGTAAATCCAAATGCATATAAAGAAGTTCAGGCTAGAATGTTAAATGGAACTACTATGACACAAGATCCAGATAGTATAAAGGAAACATCAGATAATAATACATATGATGATTTAGTAAATAAATATGTAAGTAGTGATTATTTAGATGGAATAAGAGCGAAAAATCAACAAATGGAAACATTGTTATCAGAAATTGAAAAAGAAAAACAAAAATTAGAAGAAATTGAAAGTAAATCTAAATCAGAATTAGATACTGAAGTACATGATAATTTTAATAATAATATAAAAGATTTTGAAGATTATATAAAATCATCTAAAACAAAAATACAACAAAATATTAAAAATATAGAACAAACATTATCAAAAGAATATAAATTAAAAAATCCAAAATTAGAAAAAGCGCAATATACTGCTAATACAAAAAATGTAGATAAATTTATAGCAGATAAAAATACACCATAGCCATAAATATAAATAACGAAAATCAATAAAAAATTAAATAAACATAAAGGGAATATAATGGAAAATAAAATAAAAATAAATAAAGTTAGAAAAAATAAAACTATAAATATAAAAAAAATATTAATTATTTCATTTATATTCTCTTTATTTATAATTATTACAATATTTTATTTAATAAATAAAAAAATTGATTCAGTAGCAAAAAGAAATTTTGCAAATGAAAAAGAATATGAAGTAAATAAAGAATTAGTAGAAAAGTTATCTGGAGAAGATGAACAAAAAAGAACTAAAATATATATAAAAGATTTTTTAGAGAATATAAAAAAAGAGAATTATAGTATTATTTATTCAAAATTATATAGTGAATTTAAAAATAATTTTTTTGAAAATATTGGAGATTTTGAAAAATATATAAAAAATAATATTCCAAGTAATTTTGCAATTGAATACAAACATTTTGAAGTATTAGGAGATTTATACATATATAGAGTAGATATTAATAATTTAGATGATGATACAAAATCTTTAAAGGATATGTATTTTATATTTAAAGAAGAAGACTTAAATAAATATATATATTCATTTTCTGTAAAAACACCAAACGATCATAATAAAGATAAATTAGATAATATTAAAACATTAAATATACAAACTGAAAATAATTTAAATCAAGATAATATAAATAAACCATTTGATATACTGGAAAAATTGGAAGAACAAAAAGAAAAAACAACAAAAAATAATTAAAAATAATTAATGAGGATAAAATGAATTTTTTTACAAAATTAAGAATTGAATTAGGAACAAAGATAAAAGAAAATATAAAAAGTATTTCAATTTTTATATTAATTTTTCTTGCTGTATTTCTATTTAATCAAATATATATAAAAAGTTTAAAACATAATAGAATAGTTTTTAATTATAAGAAAAATTTATTATTATCAAAACAAAATGTAAATAATAAAGTACATAATGAAACAGAAAAAAAAGTAAGCAAATTTGTAGAATATTGTAATAAAAAAGAATTTCAAAAAGCATATAATTTAATATCGGAAGATTGTAAAAAATATTTTGGTAACTATGATGAATTTTTAAAATATATTACTAATATTTTTAATGAACAAAAAAGATATGATTTAAGAGCATATTCAAAAAAAGGAAATAAATATATATATCAAATAAGATATTTTGAAAATATTTTAGCAACTGGTTTAACAAAATCTAAATTAAATTATATAGATAGTAAATTAGCAATTACTGAAAATAAAAATGATGTTGAATTATCAATTGGTGGATTTATTGAATCAATAAAAACAAATGATATTTTTGAAAATGATGACATGAGAGTAGAAGTTTCAGAAATTATAACATTATATAATACAGAAATATATGAAATGAATATAATTAATAAAACAGATGAATATTTAGTTGTTCAAGATGGTGTTGAAAAAAATGAATTAGGTATACTTTTAGGTAACGAATTTAGAAATGATATTAGAAAAAATAAAGTTGTTTTAGCACCATTTACAAATAAAAAAATATATTTAGAATGTAAAAAGTTTGCAGATGATAACAGAGAAATTAATAAAATTGAATTTAATACTGTAAGATTTGTAAAAAATTATCAAGATTATACTAAAGAAGAATTATTAAACCATAATGCAGGAATTGAAAATAAAAATATACCAACAAAGAAATATTCAATTTCTGTACCTATTAGAAATAAATAATGAGGTAATATGAAAAAGACATATTATGAAATACTTGAAATTAGCGAAAATGCATCAGATGAAATAATTAATAAAGCATATAAAGTACTTAGTAAAAAATATCATCCAGATTTACAAAATGATATAAATAAAAAAGAATGTGAAGAAATGTTAGTAAAAATCAATGAAGCATATGAAGTATTGTCAGATAAAATAAAAAAAGAAGATTATGATGGAAAATTAAAATATAAAAAAGAAAATACTAATAATGACTATACTAACAAAGATATTGTTAAAGCAAATGATGAAATTGAAAGACAAATAAAGCAAAAAGTTAAAGAAGCTGAAATGCGTATAAATGCAGAAGAAAATAAAATATTACATGAAATATATGAAGAATATAAATATAATTTTAATAATCAATTTGTACAAAAAAATCCTACAATAAAAGAACAACTATCATATTTTAAAATGTATCTTAAAAGAATTTTAAAATCGTTATTAATATATCTAATTATATTTATAATAGGTTTAATAATATATAAAATCCCGTTTATAAATAATTATATTGTAATATTGGAAGAAAAATATGTAGTACTAAAAATTATATCTAATATTTTTAGATATATTATTGATGTTATATTAAGAATAATTATAAATATTTTTAGATTTAGATTTTAATATATAAGGAAATATTATGGATAATAAAAAAATAAATAATCAATTAAATAATAATGATAAAAGTAAAATTTTAACCTTTGTCTTAATCATACTTTTTGCTATTTGTGTATTAACATATATTTTTGTAACTAATACAAAAAAAATACAAAAAAGTAAAAAAGAAAGAATTTATGCGCACGAAAAAAAGCAGATTATAAAAGATAAAGAAGAAAAAATAGATCGAGCATTAGATATAGCTAATAGAATAGATAAAGTAGAAAATTTACAAAAAAAAGATTATATTGAATTTGCAAAATATCAATTCAAAGAACCTGAAAAGGGAGATAGTATATTAGAAGTAAAGTTAACAAATTCAAAGGTAATAAAAATAAAATTGTTTAGAGAATATACTCAAAATGCATATAATGATTTACAAAAAGCTATAAACAAAAAAATATATATAGGTTCTAAAGTTTTAGATAATAAATATAATGGTAGTGTACTTTTTGGAAAAGGAAATGATGTAGATGTATGGAGTGTAGGATATAATAAAGAAGTACATCAAAAATTAGTACCATATTATGCTTCAGTAATTATTAAAACTAAGAATACACAAAGTGATATATTAGGTTCAGATTTTAGAATAATAACAGAAAAATTTAATGAAACAGAAAAAAATAATTTGATCAAAGCAAAATATCCAGAAAGTTTAATAAAAGCATATGAACAATATGGTGGACTTATTTTTGATGAATATTTATATTCTGCAGTGATTGGTCAAGTTGTTGAAGGGATGGATGAAATAGAAAAAATTGTAAATTCAGATGAATATAAAAATATTAAAATTGAGGCAATGAATATTTATGATTATGAAAGGTAAATTATGGATGATGAAGAAAAATTAAATGTATCACCAGAAGATGATTTAAATGAAAAATTATTAAATGATCAAGATTCTAACAAAAGTGAGGATAATGCAGATAATGATACCAACACAGATGTATATGACGTAGATAATGAAAATGATGGAGAGAGTTTCTCAGATAGACTAAAAAATAATGCTAAAAGTACTGCTAAAAATATAGCTTTCGATGTAGCCAAAGCCAAAGCAAAATCAGGTACTAATTTAGCAATACAAGATATTATTAAACAAAATATAGCATCTAAGTTTAGTTTTTTATCTGCAGGTGCAATAAAAGTTTTAATAGTATTAATAATTATAATTCTATTTATAGGAATTATTTTAGCTTTAGTATTTATGCCAGCTCTATTAAAACAAGGAATAGTAAGTACTGTAAGTTCTTGGTGGACAGGAATAACAAACGCAGCAACAGGTAAAAAAGCAGATGCACTTGCTACAGATACAGCAATAAAAGAACTTGCAAGTTATGCTAGAGAAAAAGGATTTAATCTATATAACGATGGATTTATTACTGAAAAATTAGCAGAAAGTGAAATTTCAGCTGATTCAACATATTCTCCAAATGAAGGTATAGGATTAGACAAAGATGGTAAAGTTAAAGATATAAATTTTAGAGGTTCTATACTTGAAAAATATTGTTTAATGAATGCATATACATATTATGTAGAAAAAGAAAATTTATGGGCAGATTTTTTAACTTTTGTTAGTAATAGATATGGTAAAGATGAAAATGTTGGAGATAGAGCAAATGGCGCTAATGAATTTGATGGTATGATCCAATTAGAATATGCAGCTAGAAGATTAGGCTCAGGTGAAATTGATATATCAAAAAAAGATTATGATACATCAAAACAAGATGCAAAAGTAACTGTTGATCCAGATAAAAAACAAATGACTATAAAAGCAGGATGGTTCAATAATCCATATATTTTTGATATGAATGGTTGGTCTGGAAGATATGGTATGCCAACAGAATTTTTATTAGCTCTACATAAATCAACTATGGCACCAGATTTAATTAGAGAATTAATCAATGGTACAAAAATAGAAGATAATAAGTATAAAAAAACAAAATTAAAAATTAGATTAATTGAAGCAAATGGTAATGTCGAATCAGCTTTTAAAATACCTGCAGATACAAGTATAAATGGAAATATATATGATAGCAATGGTAATAAAATTGAAAATATAGATTTTGATGGTGTAAGAAGAGGAGATGTTATATATTATGCTGGAGTCGGTGGTGAAAAAAACAGAACACTTTTCCCTTTAAAAACAACAAGTGGGCCAGTAGAATTTAAACTTCCAGAAAAATATGATGAATTTGGAATTCCAGATTCTACTTCCGAATATGATATTACACAAATTTATTTAAATTTAGAAGAAAAAAAAATAATTGAATTAAAAAATTTCTATGTTAATACAGAATATGCATATAAAGTATTAAATTCTTGGTTTTTCAATAATACTGGTGAACATGAAGGTATGGCTTTTGTTCTTAATTTTGGTTTACATGATTTAGTAAAACGTTTTGCAAAAGAAAATGAAAATTTAGATGGCAAAACTGCATTAGAAGCATTTGGAGAAACTGTAGAAAAAGCATTAAAAGCTATATCTGATCAACATTATAAATCAATGTTGCCATTAATATATAAAGTAGAAGACCATTGGTTTAGAGATGTGTATTTTTATATGGATGATGAAACAAAATATACACAAATTGATGAAGATTATTTTATAAAAAAAGGTGAAACTTGGACAAAATATAAATCAGATAATACAGGGCCAGAATATCAAACTAATTCTGGAAAATGGTCAGCATATAAAATTCAACAATTAAGTTCAGATGAAATAAAAAATCAATTTAAAACATATAAAGTTGATGAAAAAGATAGTGATATAGATGATAGTGTAAAAAAATTACAAAAATTAGATGATTTGATTCAAATAAAAGAAAATTTGGATATAAAGGTAAGTCAAATAGCTGATGCTAGAAGAGGTGAAACAAATCAAAGAACATTAGAATTATTTAAAGAAAAATGGTTTATGTATGATGGAACAGAAAAAACAGCAGATAAAATAAATGAATCTAGAAAAAATAAAAAAGATAATGGAAAGAAAAATATTGATGCATCAAAAGATTTATTAGCTGGTGGAATAATGCTAGAACAAATGAAATCATTAGATTCAGAATATGCATATCGAGATTATAAAGAACTATTAGTAGAGCTAAATTATTTTAAAAAAGAAGATTTATCTAATAGAGTAAGAAAAGTTATGCAATGGCCTGTTTCAACATCTGCAGGTAATATTTGGCCACTTGGTGAAAAAAATAAAGATGTAATAAAATATGGAGTAAAAATATTATCTAAAAAGACTATAGATGACATGACTAAAAAAGCCATAAATGATGTTGGTGAACTAGATGTTCAAGAAGATATGAAAAAAGAAATAGGTAATAAAATTATTGAAAACTATGGAAAAGGTGTAGAAGAAGAATCAGTTTTATCACCTGTAACAGGTAAAATAGTAAAACAAACAGAAGATAGTATTGAAATAAAGGTATTAGATGCAAAAGATAATGTACCACAGTATAAGAGATTTTTTGATGATGAATATTCTGGTACGATAGCCGGTTATACAGTAATTATCAAAAATATTAAAGTAGGTATTACAGATGAATCAAAATATAAAAATCAAATAAGTGATTCAGAAATAAAAAGAATTGATGATGAAAAAGCTAGAAAAAAAGTAGAAGATGCTGAAAAAGAAAAAAAAGATGCCCCTTCAAGAGTTGGAGAATATATAAAAGAAGGTACTGTAATAGGAAAATCTAAAAATGAAGATATAACATTAATGATGAAAGATATGGATGATGTAATAATAGAAAATATAGATGAATATATTATTGTGCCAAGAAGTGGATTTAGAAGAGAAATACAAGAAGATTATATGGTTAAAATAATAGAAAATGGGCCAAATCAGTTAGATCCAGATACAGATGCAGAAATTTTTAAAAAGATGTTTAAAGATTATCCAGTATTGGTTGAAAATGCAGAAGCTTTCCTAGAAATGCAAGCAAAATATGAAGTAAATGCTATTTTTGCAGGAGCAGTAAGTATATGTGAATCAAGTGGCGGAATTAATTTTAGTGCTATTCCACGAGATTATAATAATATATTTTCAATTACAGGACAGCTTGGTCAAAGTGGTGAATGGCATTATGCAGTAGGCCCTTCAGCACCAGGTAGTACAAATACACAAAATTGGAGAAAATATAAAACTGTTAAAGAAAGTATAATGGATTTTGGAAAATTAATTGCAGAAGCAGATTATTATTTTAAAGCAAATAAATTTTTAGTAAGTGAAATTGCTATTCCATATTGTGATGAACAATGGGGCATAACAGTAAATAATTTAATGACTGAAAAATTAAATTCATATGATGCTAATTCTACATTTACCGTAAATACTAATAATGTGAATAAAAATACAACTAAAGAAAGTTCAGGAGTTATAAATGTAACTCCTATTGCAGAAAATGCTACAACTATTAGATCCCCTTTTGATATATTAAAATTAAAACATGGAATAAATGGAAATACTAATACAGCATCTAGAAATCAAGGAACATTTCCAGATATACCAAAAACAAATAATGAAGTTGTAAATAAAGTAATTGCTGAAGCATTAAGCCATAAAGGTGATATGTATGTATGGGGTGGAAAAGGACCAAATCAATTTGATTGTTCTGGATTTACTTGGTATGTACTCAATAAAGTAGGTGTAGATAATAATGGATATGCAACTGCAGAAGGACAATATTATAGATGGAAAAACTTAAATAGAGAAGTTAATATTAATAATATTGAACCTGGAGATATCTTATTTGATAGTAATTTATCTCATGTCGCTTTATATTTAGGTAATAATTTATATATTCATGCATCAAATCCTAGAACAGGAGTAATAATTAGTAAACTCGGTGCTGTAGGATACAAAAAAATGACATTAGCTGTAAGACCTAATTATTAAATAGAGAGGAATGAATGAAAAAATTTAATGAAAAATTAAATAATGTAAATAATGTAAAAAAAGTAAAATTAGTAAATTATAATGCTAGATTAAATTTTATATTAATTATAATATTCATATTATTTGCAATATTGATTATTGGATTAACGTATGTTTCGTTAATAAAAGGAAGTGAATATAAAAAATTAGCAATTAATCAACAATTAGTAAGTAGAGAAATTAGTCCAAAAAGAGGTAATATCTTTGATCGAAATGGAGAATTATTAGCACAAAGTGTAGAAGTAGATACAGTGAGTATTAATCCAAAACTATTAAAAACTTCTAATGGAAAAGATATAGATAAAGAATTATTTTCAAAAAAAATAAGTGAAATATTTGGATTAGAATTAGAAAAAGTTAGAGAAAAAGTAAATAAAAATTCTGAAGTTGAAACTATAGCAAAAAAAGTAGATTCACAAAAAATATTATTATTAAAAAATATGTTAAAAGAAAATGATATAGCAGTTGGTGTTAATATAGATAAAGATAGTAAAAGATATTATCCTTATGGAAAAATTGCATCAAATATTATAGGCTTTTGCGGTTATGATAATAATGGTATTGAAGGATTAGAAAAATTATTAGATAAAGAGCTAACAGGAAAATATGGTAAAATTGTATCTGTTGGAGATGTAAATCAAGGTGTAACAAAAGAAGATCCAGAACAAGTTATCAATAAAGAAGATGGAAAAGATATATATTTAACACTAGATGTTCAGATACAGGGAATAGTAGAAAAAGTTTTAGAAGAAACTGTTAAAGAACATAATGCTGATTCAGGTATTGCGATAGTGATGAATCCCAAAAATGCAGAAATTTTAGCAATGTCGAATTATCCAACCTTCAATCTAAATGAACCATATGCTCCCGTTGGAATGAGTGAAGCTTTATGGAATAAATTAGATTCACAAACAAGAAGTAATAGATTATATGATATATGGAAAAATAAATCTGTAACAAATTTATATGAACCAGGAAGTGTATTTAAATTAGTATTAGCTTCTATTGCATTAGAAGAAAATATTACAACAGAAGATAATTTATATGATTTTTATTGCAGCGGAGTACAAAAAGTACAAGATAGGGATATCAGATGTTGGAGTAAAGTACCACATGGTAACATGTCACTTAGAAAAGCTGTTCATGCATCTTGTAATCCTTCATTTATACAATTGGGACAAAGATTAGGAAAAGAATTATTATTCAAATACATGAGAGCATATGGATTTTTTGAAAAAACAGGTGCAAATTTAATTGGAGAATCAAATGGTATTTTTCATAATTATGATAATATTCGAGATGTAGAATTAGCTACAATGTCAATTGGCCAAAGATTTAATACAACTCCACTTCAGATGATAAATACAAGTAATACAATCGTAAATGGTGGTAATTTATTAAAACCACAAATAATAAAAAAAATGAAAGACAATAATACAGGTGCTATTGATACATTTAAAGTAGAAGAAGTAAGAAAAGTAATTTCTGAAGAAACATCAAAAAAAATGAAAAGTATATTAAGAGGTGTTGTAACAGAAGGTACAGGTAAATTAGCGGCAATTCCAGAATATACAGTTGGAGGAAAAAGCGGTACATCAGAACCACCACCAGATAAACCAGAAGATGGGTATACAGTTTCGTTTTATGCAGTTTCACCAGCAGAAGATCCAGAAATAGGAATATTATTTATAATTAAAAATCCTAAAAATGGAAAAACAGAAGGCAGTAATGTTGCAGCACCAGCAATTTCAAAAATATTAAAAGAAATTATGCCACGAATCATGAATAATAAAGTTGTGCAAAATATTCCAGTTATAAAAACAGAAGATGTAAAACAAAAAATAGAAGTTCAAAATATTATTGGAAAAACAGTAAATGAAGCAAAACAAATTTTACAAAATTCTGGATTAGGAATTGAAACAGGACCAGTAAGTAATGTTTTAGAAATCATCGTTGAAACACAAAATCCACCAGCAGGTACATTAGTAAATAAAGATTCAAAAATATATATTACGACAAATGAGAAAAAAGAAAATGAATTAGTTACAGTGCCAAATTTAGCTGGAATGAATAAAAATCATGCTATACAAAAAATATTAGATTTAGAATTAAATTATGAAGTAAATAATAAAACGGGTAATGTCATTTCACAAAATATAGAAAGTGGACAAATGGTCAAAAAAGGCACAATAATACAAATTAATGTAGAATAAAGTAATAATAATAAACAACTTGAGAATATTATTTCTCAAGTTGTTATATTTTTTGTTATAAAATTATATTTTTTTGTAATAATCATTGAAAAAATATTGTAAAAATGAAAAAATACAATTATAAAAATATATCGAAAGGAGCATATGTTAGAACTAACAAATTTAGCTTATATAATTGAAAAAATAAAAGAATTATTAACACAACCTATTGTTACTATAATAATGTTATTAGTAATTTTATTTAGAATACAAATTTCTAAATTATTTGTAAAACTGGGGTATAAGTTATTGAATTTAAAAGAAAAAAGCACAAAGAATTCAAAAACAGTAACACAAATAAGTATTTTTATTACCATATCATGTTTAGGGTTTATATTATGTTTATGGGTTAAAAATATTAAAATTATGGCAATGACAATAAAAATTATAAAATTAGTAGGTATATTTACTATTGCTAGAATTTTAAAATCTATAATTTGTTCAAATGATAAATTTTTAGATTTCTTAGTAGATAAAAATTTGATTAGTGATAATATTTTAATAAATACATTTTTAAAAAAAATAACATCAATAGTGATATATGTTATAGCCATTTTTATGTGCATAACAGAATTAGGATATAATGTAAATGGTCTTGCAACAGGTCTTGGAGTAAGCTCTGCTGTTATGGCACTTGCAATTCAAGATGTTGTAAAAAATATAATTGCTGGTGCAATAATAATTTCTGAAAAACCTTTTAGCATAGGAGATTCAGTAGAAATAAAAAAAGGTGCTGTAGCATATGGAGGCGTTGTAGAAGAAATAACTTTAAGAAATACTAAAATTAGAATGCTAGATAATTCAATTATGAGCGTACCAAATTCAACAATGTCAAATGAATCTGTCATTAATTATACAGAAATTGATAATAGAAGAGTAGATATAAAATTATTATTACCAATAGATATACCTACATCAAAATTAAATAGAATAATATCAAAAATAAGGATTGTTGTTGAAAGTAATCCAAAAGTATTAACAAAAACAGTTGTAGTTGCACTTGAAAAAATTACAGAATTTTCAAATCAAATATACATTTATTGCTATATTTCTGAATCTAAATATGTAAATTATTTAAAAGTAAATGAGCAGATAAATTTTGATATATTAAAAGTATTAGAAGTTGAAGATATAGAAATATCTAAACCAAAACAAACATTGTTAATTGAAAAACAAGAAAGAAAAAATAATAAAACACAAGAAAATAAAAAAATAGAAAAAAATAAAAAAGAAAATATTATTCCAGAATTAAAAAATAAAACTAGTACAAAAGACAATGACAATATAAAATATATTAATATTAGAAACGATTAGGAGGAATAATGAGTAAAATTATAGTTATCGAATCTGGCACAGATGCTAGTGGAAAAGAAACTCAAACTAATGAATTATACGAAAGATTAAAAAAAGAAAATTATAAAGTTGTTAAATTTTCATTTCCAAACTATAAAAGTAAATCTTCTGAAATTGTAAAAATGTATTTAGAAGGAAATTTTGGAAATAATGCAGAAGAAATTAATCCATATATAACATCAACATTTTTTGCAGTAGATAGATATGCAACATTTAAAACAGAAATAGAAAAATACTATAATGATAATTATTTAATAATAATAGATAGATATACAACTTCAAATATGACATATCAAGCTAGTAAAATTAATGGTATCAAAGAAAGAGATGATTTTTTAAATTGGTTATATGATTATGAGTTTAATTTTTATAAATTACCTAAACCAGATTTAGTATTATTTTTAGATTTACCTGTAGATAAAGCAAATATATTATTAGTAAAAAGAAAAGAAAAAAATAAAAAAGAAGGTACAGAAATATTAAAAGAAGATATACATGAAAAAGACAGTGAATATCTTAAAAAAGCATATTATAATGCTAAATATGTATCATCTAAATATAATTGGAATGAAATATATTGTTTAAATGAAAATAATGAATTAAAAAGTATAAAAGAAATATCTGATGAAATATATGATATTGTTGAAAAAAATATATTAAAAAATGAATATAAAAAATAGCGAAAATATAAAAAATAGGAATGAATACTTAATTGTATTCATTTTTATATATTTAATGATATAATATGAAATATGAAAAAATTAAATTCAAATCATTTAAAAATAATAGCAATAATTGCGATGACAATTGATCATTTGACATGGTTTATATTTCCGGGACTACAAAAAGTTTGGTATGTTATGTTATTACATATAATTGGTAGATTAACAGCACCTATAATGTGGTTTTTTATTGTAGAAGGATATCATCATACTAAAAACTTGAAAAAATATATAGCAAGATTATTTATTTTAGCTATAATTTCACATTTTGCTTATTGTTTTGCATTTGGAATTTCAGTTATACCAAAATCAATATTTAATGCTACAAGTGTTATATGGTCATTAGCATGGGGTACGGTTTTATTAGCAATAATAGATAATGAAAAAATAAATTCAAAATTAAAAATATTATTAATTAGTGGAATTTATATAATCACATTCCCGTCAGATTGGAGCTGTATTGCGGTATTCGGAATAATGTTTATGCATATAAATAGAGGAAATTTCAAAAAACAAATAATAATGATGATGCTTGGAATATTAATGTATGTTGTGGTATATTTTATATTCATAGATAAAGTATATGGAATTTTACAATTATTTACTTGCTTAACTATCCCATTATTGTATTTATATAATGGAGAAAGAGGCAAATTAAATTTAAAATATTTATTCTATATTTACTATCCATTACATTTAATATTTATTGGATTACTAAATATAGTGATATATAACAATATGATTTTAATTTTTTAGTTAAAAGAAAATTAAGAGATAAAAAAAAGGAGTAAATATTA
>CAUUHK010000003.1:0-27668 GCA_963545005.1 uncultured Eubacteriales bacterium
AAAAATACCAATGGCAGGAAAAGAACAAAATATATTATTAGGAATAATAATATTAGGTGTAATAGGATTTAGTATAAATATAGCTATAAGAAAAAATAACTTAAATAAAAAGTTAAATACTAGAATTAAATAATTAAAATACAGATATTTATTATCTGTATTTTAATTATTTATATATATTTGAATAAAGAACAGCTTTATTTAAAAAAAATATGAAATGTTATATAATATATTTTGTTAATGAAGTAGGAAATTTATGAAAAACGGATATATATTAATAGATAAAGATACAAATTGGACATCACAAGATGTATTAAGCAAGATAAAAAAAATTATATATGATAAGCAAGGTGGCAAAAAAGAAAAATTAACAGTAGGACATATTGGAACGCTTGATCCTTTAGCTACAGGTATTTTATTTATTTTATTTGGGAAAGCAACAAAATTAAGTAAATACCTTATTTCACATAATAAAGAATATATTGCAGAAGTACAATTTGGAATTTTAACAGATACATTAGATATAACTGGTAATATTGTTGATGAAGATAAAAATTTTGTTTTAGAAAAATATAAAGAAGATGAAATTAAAAAAATATTAAATACATTTATTGGAAAAAATGTTCAAGAACCACCTATATATTCTGCCTTAAAGTATAATGGTGAAAAATTATATAATTTAGCTAGAAATAATTATTTATCTGAAGATGAAATAAAAAAAGTTTTAGAAAAAAAGAGAAGAGAAATAAATATTTATGAAATAAATATTATAAATATTGATTATGAAAAAAATAGTATAAGTTTTAAAGTTAAATGTTCATCAGGCACATATATTCGTAGTTTAGCTTTAGATATAGCAAAAAAATTAAATACTATAGGTATAATAAAAAACTTACGAAGAACTAAATTAGGAAACGAAGATGTTACTAAAGCAATTAAAATAGATAAATTAGAAAAAAATATATTAGATTCATCAGAATATTATAATGAGATAAATAGTATAGAAAAATTAGATTTTGGTACAAAAGATATTTATATAACAGAAGAAGAATATGTTAAATTAAAACATGGATATAAATTAATTAGAAAAGCAGAAGAGATATGTTATAACCATAATTTAAGTAATAATATTTTTAAAATATATATGCCAAAAGAAAATAATAAAAAAAGATATATGGGAATACTAGAAATAAATAAAATACTAAATAATTCAAATATTGAATTAAAAAAAATGTATTTAGAAACATATAACGGAGAATAAATGGAAATAGAAAATAAATTAGCAAAAATTTTAAGTGAAAAATTAAATATAAAGATAGATATAGTTATAAAAGTTATAGAAGTAATAGATAATGGAAGTACCATCCCTTTTATAGCAAGATATAGAAAAGAATTAACTGGTGGATTAACAGATGAAGAATTAAGAAATTTTGATTCTTTATTAAAACAAACAAGAAATTTACTAAAAAGAAAAGAAGAAGTAATTAATATATTAGAAGAATTAGGTGTAATTACAGATAAAATAAAAGAAGATATTGAAAAAGCAAATACTTTAATACAAGTTGAAGATATATATAGACCATATAAAGCAAAAAAGAAAACAAAAGCATCTGTAGCTAAAGAATTAGGTTTAGAAAATTTAGCAAAATATATTTTTTCAGGGAAATATACTGAGAAAGAAATAATAAAAGAAGCTGAAAAATATATGACAGATAAAGTTTTAAATGTTAATGAAGCTATTAATTACGCAAAAGATATTATTGCTGAAAATATTTCAGATATGCCTGAAATTCGTACAAAATTAAAAGATGAATTTTTAAATTTTGGAATGTTTATTTCCAAGAAAAATGAAAAAATAGAAGATGAAAAAGAAATATATAAAATGTATTACGATTTCACACAAAAAATTAAAGATATACCAAGTCATAGAATATTAGCATGTAATAGAGGAGAAAAAGAAAAAATATTAAAAATAAAATTGGAAATAGATAAAGATGCAGAAGAAATAATATATAAATATCTAAAAATAGACAATTTTAAAGAAAAAGAGATATTAAAATCAGTTATAAAAGATTCTTATACGAGATTAATATTTCCAAGTATAGAAAGAGAAATTAGAAACATATTAACAGAAAAAGCAGATGAAGAAGCTATTAATATTTTTGGTAAAAATTTAAAACAATTGCTATTAACACCCGCTTTTCCTAATATTAATATATTAGGATATGACCCAGGATTTAGAACAGGTTCAAAATTAGCTGCAATAGATGGAAGTGGTAAATTATTAGAAACTAACGTTATTTATCCTGTTGATCCAAAAAATGAAATAGAAAAATCAACTAAAATTTTAAAAGATATTATAATAAGAAATAATATAAAAATAATATCACTTGGAAATGGAACAGCATCTAGAGAATCAGAAAAATTTATTTGTAGTGTTATTAAAGATATGCCAGATGTTAAATATATTATAACAAGTGAAGCAGGAGCATCTGTATATTCTGCATCAAAACTTGGAACAGAAGAGTTTCCAGATTTAGATGTAAGTTATAGAGGAGCAGTATCTATAGCAAGAAGAGTAAATGATCCAATGGCAGAATATGTAAAAATAGAACCAAAAGCATTAGGAATAGGGCAATATCAACATGATGTAAATCAAAAGATGTTAGAAGAAAAATTAAGTGGAATTACAATGGATACAGTAAATTATGTAGGTGTAGATTTAAATACAGCAACATTTTCACTATTATCTTATGTTTCAGGGATATCAAAAAATGTAGCAAAAAATATAGTTCAATTTAGAGAAAAAAATGGTAAATTTAATGAAAGAATTGAATTAAAAAAAGTTTCTGGAATTGGTGAAAAATCATTTGAAGAATCTGCTGGATTTTTAAGAATATATGGAGGCAAAAATGCTTTTGAAGTAACAGGAATTCATCCTGAAACATATAATGAAGCTGAATACATTTTAAAATATATAGGGTATAATAAAGAAGATATATTAAATGAAAAAATATTACCAGAAATTTCAAACAAACTTGGAAAAATAAATACATCAGAAATTTCAAATAAATTAAAAATAGGTATTCCAACAGTAACAGATATAATAAATGAAATAAGAAAAACCGGTAGAGATATTAGAGAGGAAGCTCCAAAACCAATTTTAAAATCAGATGTTTTAACTTATGAAGATGTAAAAATAGGGGAAATATTAAAAGGTACAGTAAGAAATATAACTGCATTTGGAGTATTTGTTGATATAGGTATTAAAAATGATGGATTATTACATATTTCAGAAATAAGTAATAAATATATAAAAGATATTTCAAATATATTATCTGTTGGTGATATAGTAAATGTAAAAATAATAGAAAAAAACGATAATACAAAACAAGTTAAATTATCAATGAAAGAATTAAATAATATATAAAATAAAACTAAAGAGGAAATATAGATATGAATTTTTTTACTTCAGATTCACACTTTTATGGTGAGAAAGTTATTAAAAGAGAAAAAAGACCATTTCAATCAAAAGAATATATGAATGAATATATGATTGAAATGTGGAATAGGCAAGCTAAAAAAGGTGACACAATATATCATTTGGGTGATTTTTTAAATTATGCATCTGATGAAGCAGATTATTGGCAATAAGGAATAGATATAGTAAATAAATTAAATGCAGACGTAATTTTAATTATTGGAAATAATGAAGAAAGAGTTATAAAAAAATATTTTGATGATGATTTTGAAAAATTTAGAGAATATGCAATTGAACATGGATTTAAGGATGTAAAAAAAGATGCTGAAATAGTTATCGATGGAAAAGAATATTTTTTAAATCATTATCCTTCAAGATATAAAAAAAATAAAGTCAATTTATTTGGTCATATACATAGAATTACAGGTATGTATAAACCTTTTGGATATAATGTAGGAGTAGATTTAAATTATTTTTTATTATATTCGGAAATAGATATAGTAGATATGGATAAACAAAAAGATGAATTTTGGTTAAATGATGCAGATGTAAATGCATATTAAGGATAAATTATGAAAATAAGAGAAATGTTAAATAATGCGATAGAATATGTAAAAAAAGAAAATAAAGATATTCAAGATGTAGAATTAAAATGTAAATTAATATTATTAGGATATTTAAATATATCTAAAGAAAGTTATGTTATTATTCAAAATGAAAAAATAGATAGGGAACAAAGTAAAAAATATTTAAATTTAATAAAAAATTTAATTTTAAATATACCAATAGAATATATATTACACAATACAATTTTTATGGGTAATATTTATTATATAAATGAAAATGTTCTAATACCAAGATTAGATACAGAAATAGTAGTAAGTGAAAGTATAAATTTAATAAAAGAAAATAATATAAAAAGTGTATTAGACTTATGCGCTGGAAGCGGAGTAATAGGAATTACTGTGGCAGACAAGGCTAATATATCTAAAATAGATTTTATAGATATTTCAGATAAAGCAATAGATGTGTTAAATATTAATATTTCTAATATACTAGGAAAAAAAGAAAATCTAGAAATAAATGTTGTAAAATCAGATATATTTAATAATTATAAAAATAAAGTAGATTTAATTATATCTAATCCACCATATATTAAAACTAAAGATATTTTATTATTAGATGAAAGCGTAAAAAAAGAACCTTTAATAGCTTTAGATGGTGGGGAAGATGGCTTAGATTTATATATAAAAATAATAAATGAAGGATATACGTATTTAAATATATCAGAATTTACAGGATATATGGCATTAGAAATAGGATATGATCAAAATAAAAATATAAAAGAAATAGTTAAAAATTTTAATAACAATAATAATAATATAAAAATAAAAATAATAAAAGAAATAAAAGATTTTGAAAATAGAGATAGATGTATTATTTTACAATATTATCAAATTTAATAAATACATATAATTAAAAGGAATAAGATGAATATTAGTTTTTCAAATAATATAAAAGCAGAAATAATAGAGAAAATAGATAAAAAAAGAGTTTTTGAAAATAGAAATGCAGAAGCTGTACTTTATGGTACGCTTTTAACAAAAAATGTATATAGAAATAAGAATAAAATAGAAATACGGATAAATAATGAACAAGTTATAATGTTTTATTCTAAAATATTTCATGTTTTAAATATAGAAAATATATTCACTGATGAAAAAAAAACAAGTATTATTGTAGAAATTAGTAATTTACAAAATATTATAGATAGGAATATATTAAATGAAAATAATGAATATATATTGTTAGGTATGTTCTTAGCTGGTGGATATATTAGTAATCCTAATAAAGAATATCATTTTGAAATAAAATTTAACAAAGAAAGTAATTTAGAAGATATTAATAAATATTTTTTAAATTTAGATATAGAAAGTAAGATATATAAAGATTCTAAAATAAAAAAAATATATATAAAGAAATCAGAAAATATATCAGATCTTTTAGTAATGTTAAATGCTACTAAAGGAGCACTTGCAATTCAAAATGTAAAAATAGAAAAAGAAACGAAAAAAGATATTACAAGGAAAGTCAATTCTGAAATAGCAAATATGAATAAAACTATAGAAACATCTGTTAAACAATTAAATGCAATAGAATATATAGAACAAAATAATATTGAAGTAGATATAGAATTAAAAAAAATAATAGAAGTACGCAAAAAATATCCAAATGATTCCTTGTCTAGATTAGCAGAAATATTAAAAATGTCTAAATCAACATTAAATTTAAGATTACAAAAGATATTAAAATTAGGTAGAATATATAACAAGTAAAGGAGAAAATATGAATATTATAGAGAAAAAAAGCCATATTCATTTTATAGGTATAGGTGGAATAAGTATGAGTGCAGTTGCTGAAATATTACATAGAGAAGGACATAAAATAACAGGAAGTGATGCAAATAAAAGTAAACAAACAGATATGTTAATAGCAACTGGTGTTGATGTTGTTATAGGGCATGATTTAGAAAAAGTTAAAAATGCAGATTTAATAATATATACAAACGCTATCCCAGAAAAAGATCCAGAACTTATGTTAGCTAAAAATTTAAATAAAACAATATTAGAAAGATCAGATTTTATGAGTGTACTTACAGAAAAATATCCAAGATGCATAGGTGTATCTGGGAGTCATGGGAAAACAACTACAACCTCAATGATATCTGTTATATTATTAGAAGCAGATAAAGATCCATCTATACAAGTTGGAGCATTTTTACCAGAAATAAATGCAAATTATAGGGTAGGTGATTCAGAATATTTAGTAATAGAATCATGTGAATATAGAGATAGTTTTTTGAAATTTAATCCTAATACAGTAGTTATAACAAATATAGATTTAGAACATTTAGATTATTTTAAAAATTTAGAACAAATAAAAAAATCATTTGCTGATTTTATAAAAAAAGTACCAAATGATGGATATATAGTAGTATGTGGAGATAATAAAAATGTTATTGATACAATAAATGAATATAAAGATGAATTTAAAGGAAAAATAATTACATATGGTAAATCAGATTTGAATGATTACAGTTATAAAAATGTACAGTTATATAATTTAAATGATTACCAAGAAGGAAGCTCATATGAATTATACAAAAATAATAAAAAAATTATGGATGTAAAACTTGAAATACCTGGTGAATATAATGTATCAAACAGTGTAGCGGCAATTATAGTTTCAAAATTATATGGTATAGAAGATAAATATATTTTAAATGGATTAAAAAAGTTTCATGGTGCAAATAGAAGATTTGAATATAAAGGAAAAATAAATGGTGTAAGAATTTTTGACGATTATGCACATCATCCTACTGAAATTTTAGCATTATCAGAAAGTGTTAGAAAATTAGAAAAAAATGAATCATATGGAATTTTTGAAGCACATACTTTTTCAAGATTAAAATATTTATTAAAAGATTTTGCTAAAAGTTTAATAAATTTTGATCATATATATATTGCACCAATATATGCAGCAAGAGAAGAAAATATATATAATATTTCAAATGAAAATTTAAAAACTGAAATAAATAAAATTGATCAATTAAAAGATGTGCAAATATTTAATAATTTTGATGAAATAAAAAAACATATATTAAAAAATTCAAAAGAAAATGATATTGTAGTGACAATAGGTGCGGGTAACATTACAAAATTATGTGAATTAATATTAAATTAATTGTTGAATAAATATAAATATTTTGTGATAATAAAATTATAAAAATGAGGAATAATTATGATAAAAAATGGACCAATTTTAAATAATGTAGAAGAATTAAAAAGTTTTAAAGATATATTTTTAAAGCAATATGAAAAAGATAAAAATCAAATATCTTTTAAATTAAAAATAAAAGAAGATAAATTAAATAAAGAATATAAAGAAGTAACAAGAGAAGAATTCGTCAAAGATATAGAAAATTTAGCAGTATCTTTAAATGAACTAGACGTTGAAAATAAAAAAGTTGGAATAATATGTAAAAGTAAATATGAATTTCCTGTAACATATTTAGCTTCATCAATATTTTCATCATTAGTACCATTAGATAATGTATTACCATATGATGAAATATTAAAATGCATTACTAGAATAGATTTAGATATATTATTTTTTTCAGATAATCATATAGAAAATATAGAAAAAATATTAAAAGAAAAAGAAAAAAATAAAGATAATATAAATTTAAATAATTTAAATAAATTTGTATTTTTAGATAATATTTATACATGTGAAGAAGAAAAAAATAAATTAAATGAAAAATTTGCTAAATTAGCAAAAAGTAATAAAAATAAAAATGTAGAAATATATAAATTAACAGATTTATTAGAAAAAGGTAAGAAAATTCAAAAAGAAAATTATACAATCTTAGATGAAATATATAACAAAGAAATAGATATATATAAACCTAGTATATATTTATTTACATCAGCAACAACATCAGAATCAAAAATAGTTGTGCTATGCCAAGATAATATTTTATCTAATATCGAAGATATATTATCAGTATTTAAGATAGATGAAACACATAATTTTTTATCTTTTTTACCATTACATCATACATTTGAATCTACAGTAGGACATTTAGTGCCAATAACAGCAGGAGCAAAAATTCATTATGCAGATAGTTTAAAAAAAATAGGTGAAAATATTAAGGAATATAAAATTACATCAATAATAGTAGTACCAGCATTACTTGAAGCAATATATAAAAGAATTATGGCAGGTATTGAAAAACAAGGTAAAACTAAAATGTTTGAGATAGCAAAATTAACTTCAAATACTTTATTAAAATTTGGAGTTGATCAACGAAAAAAAATATTTAGTTCTGTATTAAATCAATTAGGTCCAGATTTAAGATTAATTGTAAATGGTGGAGCAGCACTTGATCCAAAAGTACAAAAAGGACTAAATGAATTAGGAGTAAATGTATATCAAGGGTATGGATTAACAGAAACATCACCAGTTATTTCAGCATCTTATGATAAATATAATAAATATGGATCTATAGGATTTGTTATGCCATCACAAAATGTTAAAATAGAGGACCCGGATTCTGCAGGTGTTGGAGAAATATTAATAAAAGGTAGAAATTTATTTTTAGGATATTTAAAAAATAATCAAATAGATAAAACTGTTTTTGAAAAAGATGGATTTTTTAGAACAGGTGATTTAGGTTATTGCGATAGTGATAATTATTTATATATAGTTGGAAGAGCTAAAAATATTATAGTATTAAAAAATGGAAAAAATATTTTTCCAGATGAATCAGAAGCGTTATTAAATCAAATTCCTGGAGTATTAGAGAGTTTAGTATTAGGATTAAATGAAGAAGATGCGACAGATCAAAAACTAATTGCAAAATTAGTTTATGATGAAACATATTTTAAAGATAAAAATGAAAAAGAAATAAAAGATATATTATTGGAAAATGTAAAGAAAATAAATAAAACACAACCAACATATAAATATATAAAAGATGTAATAATAACAAAAGATTCTTTAATTAAAACTACAACATTAAAAATAAAAAGATATGAAGAATTAAAAAAAGTAAAAGAATATTTAAAAGAAAATAAATAATAAATAATAAAAATGAAACATGATACACACGAAATTAAAATTGTGTGTATTTTATTATATAAAATATAACAAAATTGTTTCTAAAAAATAACAAGAATATTGTTAAAATACAATCTTATAGCATAATGCGGTTAAAATATATTAATATAATATGATAGAAGTATAAAACTAAAAAATATATTAAAGGAGCTACAATGAAACAAAAAATAAGAATAATATTAATTACAATATTAATTTTAATAGCAACATTTTTACTTTATTTAAGTAAAATAGAAAGTGATAGTTATTTGTTGCAAGTAAAAAATGAAAATTTATATGCGTATACACATGCTGTTAATATAAAATATATGTATAATGGATCAATTATAAAAAATATAACATTAAGAGTTAATAATGGTTCAAAAATTTCAATGGAAGAATTAAAAAATAATTTACCAACTCCAGCTGAAGGTAAATATGTGCTTAATGACGAAACTATTAATCAGCAAATAGGAAATTTAAATATATATAATGATTATAATATTGAAATACCTGTAGTTTTAGAAAAAGGATATATTGATATAGAAATAGAATTTCCACAATATTTTCCAATTGATGATTTAGAATTGTCTATAGCAAAAGAAATAGCGCCAAATGATATATTAGATGGACCTAAAAAATTAAGAAGTAAGTCAAGTAATATTGCTATTTTTAGGTTTAATGTAAATGAAACTACTTTTAAAGAAAATGAAAGAACATATGTAATTAAAGGCTCATATAAATTAGGATATACAATTACTACAATATCAAATAAAAAATATAAAATTATAGATGAAGGTGTAGATGTAGATATTCATTATTATGATTCAAATACAGAAAATTTAATTGGCACAAAAAGAGTACATGTTTTACATGGAACAAATATAGATTATGATACTATTAATAGAGAAATACCAGATCAAAAATATAGATATAGTAAAACAAATCATAGAGATATATTCATAAATAATTCTATGAATATAAATGTATATTTAAATGAATTTAAAAATTATATATCTGCACAATTACGTATAGAAGCACCTGGAGTAACTGCAAATCAAATTATAGGAAGAGTAGAATTAAATAACCAAATAGTACAAACGAATATACCAGGAACTTCAACAAGTGGAAATATGGGTGAAATTAAATTTATAGGTTTAAATAATTTAGATAGCAATAATAATAAAATACCATATATTATTTCGGTATTAGGACCAGCAAATACAGTAATTACTTATGAAGATAATGTTTTTGTTGTAAGACAAGGAGCTCCACATAAAGTAACATTAGAATATCATTATATGGATATATATAATCAAGATGCAGGTACAACAAAATTATTTACTAAAACAATAGATATGCTACATGGTTCTAAATTAACTAAAGATATAGTAAGATCATATATTCCAAAAATAGAAAATGGTAGGTATATTTTAAATCCAAAAACACCAGAAGCAGAAATAACAGGTCCTGGCACATTAAAAGTATTACTTTATTATGATAGAGGATATATTGATCAAAAATTTAAGAAGAATCCACCAGATGCAAATGTGAATATGAGTGAAGTAGCTATGGTATATATAAATGAAGCTGAAAATAAAGAATATAAAGGTTTTGCCGAAAAAAAAGGTGAAAATGAATATGTAGCTAGAATATATTTACCAATGGTTAGAGATGATGGAACAACAATTAGATATAAATTATCTGCAGAAGGTCCAAAAAATAGTCAATTAGATGAAGAAGAAGATTATGTAGTAGTATCTATTAGAAATGTAACATTAAATATTAAATATGTATTAGATGGAACAACAATACATGAAGCAAATAACACATATAAATTTGGAACGATCTTTAATTACGATATTGTATCAGAAAACTTACCAGTAGCTACAAAAGGAAAGTATAAAATCTTTACAAGAGAAGGTATAAATGAAATGCCTTTAAATGGAAATGGTCGTGCAACTGTACCAGTTGTTTTAGATCCTATGGAAATGGACGTAAATGTATTTTATCCAGATGATTTAGATTTAAGTAGAGTATCTGTTTCATTAATTAAAGATAATTCTGAAATACAAAGTGGAAAACAATTAACAAAAAATGGTGAAAATAAAGCAATACTACATTTTGAAAATGTACCAATATATGGTGAAACAGGTGAAGAAGTTTTAAGATATGATTATGACTTTACTTTACCAGAAGGATATTATATTGAAAGAAGAGATGAAAATATTCATATATTAAAACATAGCTATCCAGTAAATTTGATATATAATAATGAAAATGGAGAAGTAAAAAGACAAACATTAATATATGAACATGGAAAAAGTGTAACATATGATGATGCTAAACAATATATACCATCTGCAATAACTGGAAGAAATTTGATTAGAAAATCTGCTTTTAGAAATAAAAGAATAATAGCTCCAACAGATATAAATATAAATTTATTACATGATAAAGGATATATAGAAAAAGAAATAAATAATAATGTAGGAATATCTACAGATAATATTACAGTTACATTAAAAGAAAATAATATTACTTCGGAAGATGCAGATGAAAACCCAAAACATCCAGTCGATATAGGCAATAAAAAATTAAAAATACAATTTAATATTCCACAATATACTGATGACGGAGAACCAAGAGAATATACTATGGATTATGAAGTTGAATCAGGATATAAAATTGTTGCACCATCTAGTCCAACAGAAAATGTAGAAATAGTAAAAGATGAAAAAGATATAATAATAATATATAGCTATAATGGAGAAGAGAAAAAAAGAGAAGTAATAAAAAAAGTAAAAGGTGAAAAATTAACATATGAAGATGTAAAAAAATATATACCAGAAACAACAGAAGGAACATATAAAATACAGAAGAGAACATATGAAGAAGTATTAGTAGATGAAAATAAAGAAATATCACTAAATATGTTAATAGATAAAGGGTACATAGAAAAGAAAATAGAAAATCGAGCAAATGTACCAGTAGAAAATATAGAAATAACATTAAAAAAAGATGGAGAAAAAGTAAATATTGAAAATAATCCAAAACATCCAGAAAAAGTAGATGCAGAAAATATAAAAGTAAGATATGAAGTACCAGAATATGATGAAAATGGTGAAATAATAAATTATGAATATGATGTAAAAATAGAACCAGTAAATAGAAAAGTAAATATTAAATATATTTTAGAAGATAGAGAAATAGCAAGTAGGAATATAAGCATTAAAAATGGTAAAACAGTTACATATGAAATAGTAAAACAAAATTTACCAACACCAGAAGAAGGAAGATATGTTATAAAAAGGGATGAATTTTCAGAAACAAGAATAGATAGAGATAATATCGTTATAAATCAAAAGGTAGTACATGATAGAGGATATGTAGAAAAAGAAATTAATAACCCAGATAATATTCCTGCAAATTTAATTAAAGTAGTTATTAAAGAAAATAATCAAAAAGTGGATATACCAGAAAATCCAAAAACAGCAACAGATAATGGAGATAATAAAGCTATTGTAAGATTTGATCTTCCAAAATATGATGAAGATGGTAATGAAAATAACTATACATATGAAATAATTGTGCCAGAAGGTTATGAAGTAGAAGAAAATACAGTTAAGAAAAAAATATATGATGTAAATGTTAAATATATCGATTCACTAACAAATGAAACAATTAAAGATGAAATACAAAAAGTAAAACATGGAGATAAAATTATTTATACACCAATTATTAATGAATTAGGGGAATATATTATAGATGAAAATCAAATCTTAGAAAATATAACAAATAACACAAATGTAACTTTGAAATTAAAATTCTTAAAAAACGGTACAGCAGAATCATATGAAAATAAAATAAAAGAATTAGAAAATAAATTAGAAAAATGTAAAGAAAAGCATAAAGAAAAAGATGAAAAAATTATAAATCTTGAAAATATAATAAAAGAATTAGAAAAACAAGAAAAAGATGCAGAAATAAAAAAATTAGAGAATGAAATAGAAAAAATTAAAGAAAATTCTAAACAAGATAAAGAACAAATCATTGAATTAGGTAATAAGATAGATAAATTGGAAAAAGATATACAAGATAAAGATACAAAAATAGCAGATTTAGTAAAAATAATTGAAGAATTAAGAAATAAAATAGCAACATTAGAAAAAGAGAAAGAAAAAGCTGAAGAAGAAAATAAACTAAAAGATAAAAATATAGAAGCTTTAAAAGAAGAAAATAGTAAATTCAAAAAAGAAAAAGAAGAGTTAGAAAAGAAAATAAAAGAATTAGAAAAAAAAGCAGAATTAGCTGATGGAAAAGATAAAGAAGATTTAATTAAAGAAATAGAAAAATTACAAGAAAAAAATAGAGAATTAGAAAATAAAATTAAAAATGTAGAAGAAAAAAATAACAAATTAGAAAAAGATAAAGAAGAATTAAATAAAAAAATACAAGAATTAGAAGAAAAAAATAAAAAATTAACATTAGAAGAATTAGAACGTAGTATAAGACAAAAAGAAATAGATAGACAAAAAGAAAAAAATAGTAAAAATAATAGTGAAAAAACAACTATAGATTCTAAAAAAAATAATAATAAAAATATGAATAATAAACCTTCTAAAAAAATACCAATGGCAGGTAAAAAAGAAAATATTTTTATAATATTAATAATTATAGGAAGTGTAATGTTTTTTATAACAAGAAAAATAAAGTCAAAAAAAATTAAATCAAGATTAAATAAAAAGAAAATTTAAAACTTAATAATTAAAAAAGCATAGATTATAGTAATATAATTTATGCTTTTTTGTATATATAACTATTTATACAAAACTTTAAATATTTACAATATTAGTATAAAATAAATATTAATGAAGAGGTAAAAATGAAAATATTAAGTATAGATACAAGTAGCAAAATATGTAATATTTGTTTAAGTGAAGATAATAAAAATATAGATAATGTTTCAATAGATAATAATATAACACATTCAGAAATATTAATGCCTGAAATAGATAATTTATTAAAAAAGAATAATATGAATATAAATGAAATAGAATTATTTGGAGTAGTAAATGGTCCTGGTTCATTTACAGGTATAAGAATAGGAATTTCTTGTATTAAAGGTTTAGCGTTTGCTAAAAATATTCCTACAGTAGAAACTACTAGTTTAGAATTACTTATGGAAAATTATTATCATGAAGTAGAAGAAAAAAAAGAGACAGATGTAATATTAGCAGTTATAGATGCAAGAAATAATCAAGTATATTTTGCAATTAAAGATAATAAAAATATAGAATTTTATGCAGATGATGTATCTAAAGTAATAAATATATTAAAAGAAGATAAATATAAAGATAGAAATATATATGTTGTAGGTACTGGTAAAGATTTAGTTAATAAATACAGTAATAATGATTTAAGATATACATATTTAGAAAATACAAAACAAGAAGCAAAATATTTAGGTGAATTAATTTTTAAAAATTTAAATTATAAAATTGAAAGTAAAAACTTAATGCCAAATTATCTAAAAAAGGCTAGTGCTGAAGTAAAAAATCAATAGACAAAAATAAAAACCTAATATATAATAATTATGGTAGATATGAATTTTTTTAATATTATTAAAGAAAGGAAAAAACATTATGAATGTAAAACTAGTAGCAATAACAAAAATGGCAGAGAATGAAATTTATGAAAAAGAAAATTATCTTGAAATTATGGGTATGGCAGCATCAATAAGTAGAGATGAAAATGATGACAAATTTTTTAATGAAGATAAAGCTGAAAGAATAAAAAGATCAAAAGTAATTCTGGCAAAAATGCATACTTCTGTTGCTGAACATACAAACTATGGAATATTTCTAGAAGGCTTAAATAAAATTCAGACAATATTAATAAATAATAATTTAGGTGGCGGAGCTGCTTTAACAGAGAGAAGTTTAAGATATTGTAAAGTAAAAGATAACATTATTTATGATAAATGGTATAATAAATTAAGTAATAAAGGAGTGAAAAATCCTAAAGAAATAGCAAGATATCATTTATCTGCATATGATGAATATACATGTGCATATTATACAGTAAATGCTAGACAACTTAGTGTCTTTTACCATTTGTTAAAAGACTTTATAGAAAATGATAATACTAAATCTGAATTAACAGATATTTTTAAATCAGAAGCAAAAAAACTTGTAGAAAAAATAGAAGAATATGAAGATAAAATATTATTAAATATTAAACCAAATATAGGTCAAAAATTAAGATTATTTATAAATATGAATTTACCTAATCAAAAGAATAAGTACAGTTATATATATAATTCAAGTGTCACATTTGTTACATTAGGACAATTGCAAAGACATAGAAAAATAAATTATTATATAAATACTAATAATGTTTTTGAAGTAAAAATATATGTTCCATATGAATTATTAGATGAATCAGAAATTAAAGAGTGGATTGATGATGTAAAAATGAATATATCTAAATTCCCACTTGCACTCAAAGTACCAATAGTAGAAATGGGTTTCTTAAGTGATATAGATGAAAGATATCATTTAAGAAAAGGAAATGAAGTGCAAACAGAAACGAGAGATTATGTTTTGGAATTTACAAATATGATGAAATAAATATAAAAAGTAGTGATAATAAATTTATTACTACTTTTTATATTTAATATATTTGACAAAACATATTAAATAGTATTAAAATATGGGTATTGAAGAAGAATAGTCTCACCTTACGTCTAAAGATTTAAGGTTAAATTAAAAAATATATATTAATAAATAAAATATACTAGTATTAATATTTGTATAAGACTTAGGCTTTTTCAAGAAGTCTATTTTTTTGGAGGTAAATATAAAAAAATCAAATTTTGTGAATGATGAAATAAGAGCTAAAGAAGTTCAAGTAATCGGTTCAAACGGAGAACAATTAGGTGTTATGCCTTTAGATGAAGCTTTAAATTTAGCTGAATCTGAATCATTAGATTTAGTAGAAATATCTAAAAATGAAAACTATAAAATATGTAAAATAATGGATTACGGAAAATATGTTTTTGATCAACAAAAAAGATTAAAAGAAGCGAGAAAAAAATCAAAAGCAACAGAAGTAAAAGAAATTAGGTTGTCACCAAATATAGCAGAACATGACATTAATTTTAAATTAAAAAATGTAGAAAAATTTTTAGAAGCTGGTAATAAAGTAAAAATAACTATGAGATTTAGAGGAAGAGAAATTGCAAAAGCAGACATGGGAAAACAAACAATGGAAAAATTTGCAAAAGCATTAGAACATATAGCAGAGTTAGATAAAAAACCTATTCTAGAAGGTAAATTTATGCAAATGGTTTTATCAAAGAAAAAATAGTTAAAGTAGGAAAGGAGCAAAAAAATGCCAAAAATTAAAACAAATAAAGCTGCAAGTAAAAGATTTAAATTTACTGCAACAGGAAAAATTAAAAGAACAAAAAGTAATAGAAGACATTTATTAGCTAATAAGACTAAAAGACAAAAGAAAACAGGAAAAATACAAGATGCTTATGTATGTACAGCATTTACAGAAAAAGTGAAAAAAATGTTACCATATAAATAAGTTTGAAAGGAGAAAAAAATGGCAAGAGTTAAGTCAGGAATTATAACAAAAAGAAGACATAAAAAAATATTAAAAAGAGCAAAAGGATATTTTGGAAGAAAAAGTACAAATTTTAGAATAGCAAATCAAGCTGTAATGAAATCTGGAAATTATGCATATATCGGAAGAAAAAGAAAGAAAAGAGATTTCAGAAGATTATGGATAACAAGAATTAATGCAGCTGCAAGAATGAATGGAACAACATATAGTAAATTAGTTGCTGCTATGAAAAATAAAAATTTAAATATAAACAGAAAAATGCTTGCTGAAATGGCAGTTAATGATGAAAAGAATTTTGCAGAATTAGTAAAAAAAGTAAATGCATAAAATCAGTAAAAATAAAAAGCATGAATGGAGGTAAATATGGCAGCAAAAGGGCCAAGAGAAAAAATAACTTTAGAATGCACAGAATGTAAAAGAAGAAATTACGTTACAGAAAAAAATAAAAGACACAATACAGAAAGATTAGAAATAACTAAATATTGTAAATTCTGTAATAAAAGAACAGTGCATAAAGAAACAAAATAATACCTAGGAGGATGTTTTGGTAAATAATAAAAAAGAAAAAAACAAAAAATTAGATAAAAAATTAGAAAAAAATATAAAAAGTAAAAAAATAACTGAAGAACTAAAGAAAGTAACATGGCCAACAACTAGTGAACTAGTTAAATCAACAACAGCAGTTATTGTAATAGTTTTAGTTATGGTAGCTATTATTTTTCTATGTGATTCATTATTTACATTTAGTTCAAATAAATTTATAGATGTTATAAAAACAAGACAAATAAATAAAGAGAAAAAAGATGAATCAAAACCTGAAGTTAAAACTGAAATAAAAGAAGAAAAAAAAGAAACTGAAACAAAACAAGAAAATGTTACTACAAATCAAGAACAACAAAATAACTAAAGGGGGAAAATATGGCTCAAAATGAGTATAGTAATGAACCAAAGTGGTATATAATTCATACATATACTGGTTATGAAAATAAAATAAAAAAAGATTTAGAACAAAAAATTGAAAATAGAAATTTAGAAGATTATATTTTTAAAATAGTAGTTCCAATGGAAGAACAAATACAAATAAAAAATAATAAAAAAGAATCAAGATTAAAACAGGTATTTCCAGGATATGTTTTAATAAAAATGATTGTAACAGAAAAAACTTGGTATATTGTAAGAAATACAAAAGGTGTTACAGGTTTTGTTGGTGCTGGAACAAATCCAATACCATTAACAAATGATGAAATAATAAAAATGGGACTTGAAGATGTAACAAACGATGGAAAAACAGAATTTAAAGTAGATTATGAAATAGGAGATAATGTAGAAATATTATCTGGTTCACTAAAAGGATATACTGGGAAAGTTGAAGAAATTAAACAAGATTCACAAAAAGTTAAAATAATTGTAGATATGTTCGGAAGTGAAACAACAGTAGAACTTGAATTTTTACAAGTTCAAAAAAAGAATAAATAAAGGAGAAGATGATGGCAGAGAAACAAGTAGTTAATGTAGTAAAATTACAAATAGAAGCAGGTAAAGCAACTCCTGCTCCACCAGTAGGACCAGCATTAGGATCAACTGGTATAAATATTATGGAATTTGTTAAATCATTTAATGATAAAACTGCAAGCCAAATGGGTATGATTATACCAGTAGTTATATCAATATATAAAGATAAAACATTTTCATTTATTACAAAAGTTCCACCTGTATCAAATTTAATAAAAAAAGAATTAAATTTAGCTTCAGGATCTGGAAAACCAAATAAAGAAAAAGTAGGAAAACTAACAGAAGCACAAGTACAAAAAATAGCTGAAACAAAAATGGCTGATTTAAATGCAAAAGACCTTAAAGGAGCTATGAACATAGTAAGAGGTACTGCAAAATCAATGGGAATTGAATGTGTTAAATAGTAAAATTAATAAAAAATAAAAAATAATATGGGAGAAGAAATTCGTTAGAACCAAGGAGGAAAATATGAGAAAAAGAGGAAAAATATATAAACAAGCTTTAGAAAAAATAGAAAAAAATAAAAAATATTCTTTAGATGAAGCTTTAAATATAATTGAAAATATGCCAAAAAGAAAATTTGATGAAACTGTAGAAGTACATATTAAATTAGGTGTTGATTCAAGAAATGCAGATCAACAAGTTAGAGGTACAGTTGTACTTCCAAATGGTACTGGTAAAAATTTAAGAGTTTTAGTTTTTGCTAAAGATGCAAAAGCTGAAGAAGCAAAAGCAGCAGGAGCAGATTTTGTTGGAGGAGATGATTTAGTAGAAAAAATTAAAGCAGAAAACTGGTATGAATTTGATGTTGTAGTTGCAACACCAGATATGATGGGTGTAGTTGGTAAAATAGGTAAAGAATTAGGACCTAAAGGATTAATGCCAAATCCAAAAGCTGGAACAATTACAATGGATGTAGCAAAAGCTATATCAGATATAAAAGCTGGTAAAGTAGAATATAGATTAGATAAAACTAATATAGCTCACTTAATTATAGGTAAAGTATCTTTTGGTAAAGAAAAATTAACAGAAAACTATAATGCGTTATTAGAAGCTATAATTAAAGCTAAACCAGCAGCAGCAAAAGGTCAATATTTAAGAAGTATAGCACTTACAACTTCAATGGGACCTGGAATTAAATTAAATGTGTAATTAAATTGACATATTAACAAAAAAATGATATAAAATTAATATATCCAAAGACAGTAGGTTTTTAAATCCTACCTAGGAAAAGTTAAGAAGATAAATACAAGCAATAAAATGCTTTTAATAAATTAAGACTTTTACCTAGGTAAAAGTCTTTTTATATAAAAAAATAGGAGGTGTAACTTTGGCAAATAAGAAAATTGTTAACCAAAAAGCAAAAGAAGTAAAATCTTTAGCAGAAGAAATTAAAAATTCAAAAGTACTTCTTTTATGTAATTATAGAGGAATTACAGTTGAACAAGTTACAAATTTAAGAAACGATTTAAGAAATGCTAATGCAAAATATACAGTTATAAAAAATAATATAACAAGAAGAGCTTTAGCAGAATTAAAAATCAGTGGATTAGATGATGCATTAATTGGACCAACAGTTGTAATTACTTCTGAAGAAGATTATTTACCAGCTTTAAAAGCAATTTATAAATTTATTAAAGCAAATAAATTCTATGAATTAAAAGGTGGAATGATTGATGGAGAAGTTAAAGAAGTTAGTGAATTATTAACACTTGCTCAATTACCATCAAGAGAAGAACTTTTATCAAAACTTGCTGGATCATTACTTGCAAATATTTCAAAACTTGCAGTTGCGATATCAGAAGTTGAAAAACAAAAACAAAATTAATTAAAAAATGAAAAAATAAGGAGAATAAAAATGGACGAAAAAATAGAAAAATTATTAGAACAAATTGATGCTTTAACAGTTGCAGAACTTGCTAACCTAGTTAAAGGAATAGAAGAAAAATATGGAGTATCAGCAGTTGCAGCAGCAGCACCAGTAGCTGGTGGAGCTGCAGAATCAGCTGAAGAAAAAACAGACTTTGATGTAGAATTAACAGAAGCTGGAGCAAATAAAATAAACGTAATTAAAGTAGTTAGAGAAGTAACTGGTTTAGGATTAAAAGAAGCTAAAGATTTAGTTGATGGTGCACCAAAAGTTATAAAAGAAGGTGTTTCTAAAGAAGATGCTGAAGCAATGAAAGCTAAATTTGAAGAAGCTGGAGCAAAAGTTACATTAAAATAATTTATTAAAAAATAAAATATTTCTAAAATGAACCAAAATTGTTATAATATTAATTCAACAATTTTGGTTCCTATTTTATTAAAAAATAAAATAGTGTATATAAAATATGTTTTGTGATAAAATATATTTTAATTAAAGGAGTAAATTATGTATTCAAGAGAAATAGATAAAAAGTGGCAAAAAATATGGCAAGATAAAAATATATTTAAATATATTAAAGATGATAATAAACCAAAATATTATGTACTTGAAATGTTTTCTTATCCATCTGCAGCAAAATTACATATTGGTCATTGGTTTAATTATGCACCAGTAGACACTTTTGCTAGATTTAAAAAAATGAATGGATATAATATATTTCATCCAATGGGGTTTGACTCATTTGGGCTTCCTGCAGAAAATTATGCTATAAAAACGGGAGTGCATCCAAAAGATTCAACAGAAGATAATATTAAAAACATGATAGAACAAATTAATTCAATAGGTGGAACTTTTGATTTTTCACATACTGTTAGAACACATACACCAGAATATTATAAATGGACACAATGGTTATTTACTGAATTATATAAAAAAGGTTTAGCATATAGAAAAGAAGCACCTGTGAATTGGTGTCCAAGTTGTAATACAGTACTTGCTAATGAACAAGTAATTCAAGGAAAATGTGAAAGATGTGATTCATTAGTAGAAAGAAAAAAATTAAATCAATGGTTCTTTAAAATTACAGATTATGCTGAAGAATTAATTAATGATTTAGATAATTTAGATTGGCCTGAAAAAACAAAAAAAATACAAAAAAATTGGATTGGTAAAAGTGAAGGAACAGCACTATTTTTTAAATTAGAAAATCCAGTGTACATAGATGGAGAAAAATGGGAAAAATTAGAAGTATTTACAACTAGAATAGATACAATTTATGGTGTAACGTTTATTTCTGTTGCACCAGAATCAGAATTAGCAAAAGTACTTATAACTGATGAATATAGGGTAGAAGCAGAAAAATATATAAAAGAAACTATAACAAAATCTGAACTTGAGAGACAATTTACAGATAGAGAAAAAACAGGAGTATTTACAGGTTCATATGTATTACATCCACTAACTAATAAGAAAATACCAGTTTTTTTAGCAGATTATGTATTAGAAGGTTATGCTACTGGAATAGTTATGGGTGTTCCAGCACATGATAAAAGAGATTATGATTTTGCAAAAAAAATGAATTTAGATATAATTCCTGTAATATTAAATGAAAAAGAACATGTAGATTTAGAGTATTTTAAAAATCATTCATATGATAAAAAACAAGGAATTATGGTTAATTCAGATAAATTTAATGGACTAACTGTAGAACAATTTAAAGACGAAATTACAAAATATTTAGAAGAAAATAATTTAGGATATAAGACAGTAAATTATAAATTAAAAGATTGGTTAGTTTCAAGACAAAGATATTGGGGAGCACCAATACCAATTATATATTGTGAGCATTGTGGTGAAGTAGTTTTAGATAAAGAAAATTTACCAGTAAAATTACCATATAATGTAGAATTTAAACCTGATGGTAAATCACCACTTGCAAAATGTGAAGAATTTGTAAACACAATATGTCCAAAATGTGGAAATAAAGCAAAAAGAGAAGTAGATACATTAGATACTTTTGTATGCTCATCTTGGTATGAAATGAGATATTTAACACCAAATGATAATAATCACCCATTTGATAAAAATATACTTTCTAAAATGATGCCAGTAGATATATATGTTGGTGGTTCTGAACATGCAGCAATGCATTTAATTTATACAAGATTTATAAAAAAAGCTTTAAGGGATATGGGATATATTGATTATTCAGAACCGTTTAAAAAATTAGTACATCAAGGTAAAATACTAGGTACTGATGGGAATAAAATGAGTAAATCAAAAGGAAATACAGTTAATCCAGATGATTTAGTTGAAAAATATGGTTCAGATACAGTAAGAATGTATTTAATGTTTGCATTTAAATATTCAGAAGGTGGAGCATGGCAAAATGAAGGAATTTTGGCAATGCACAAATATTTAAAAAGAGTTGAAGAATATTTTGACAAAATAATAGAAGATAAAAAAAATAATAAAATAAATGAAATAGAAACATCAGAAATAAAAAAACTAGATTACAACATAAATAGAGTTATAAAAGCTGTAACAAATGATGTAGAAAATTTAGAATTTAATACAGCAATTGCTAGATTAATGGAAATGACAAATGAAATGCAAAAAAGTTATTTAAATAATGGTGTATCAAATAAACTATTAGAAGTATCTAAAACATTTTTAGTGCTACTTTCTATATTTGCACCGCATTTAGCTGATGAAATATATTCAAAATTAGAAAATAAAGAGATTATATATATAAATGAAGAATGGCCAAAATATGATGAATCAAAATTAGTATTAGATGAAATTAAATTACCAATACAAATAAATGGTAAAATACGAGATTTATTATATGTACCTGCAGATATTACAGAAGAAGAAATAAAAAAAATAATTTCTAAAAATGAAAATATACAAAAATATCTTGAAGGCAAAAATATAATAAAAGAAATATATATTAAAAATAGGATATATAACATAGTAGTAAAATAATAAAATAATAAAACAAAAATGTAACAAGTTATACAAAATATAACTTGTTTTATATTTTTTTGTAACAAAAATATATATCAAATGAAATATTATATATATATATATATAATATTTATGAATATTAAAAGTGGAGAATAACATGGATAAAAGAAAATCTAGATTTACAAAAAAAGAAAAAAATAACATAAATAAAGTACAAAAATCTAATAATAATATAAAAAATAGTAGAATAACTAAAAAATTAAATATAAATCGAACTATTAGAAAACAAAAAAATACAAAATTAATTTATATTTTTATAAGTATAATAGTAGCTTTAATGTTATTTAATAGTATTAAAAATAGTAATAATACTAAATTTTTAAGTAAATCAAATATAAAATCACCTTTAGATGATATGAAAATAGGTGATATAGTTTATTATAATCCAAAAATAGCTGTTCCAGAATCTAATAGTTCAAAGCAAAATTTAAGGATTGAACGTGGTGATGCAAGTACACCTGGAAATGGTCTTAATGTATTTATTGCGGAAGTTGGACATTTTAATTTACTATGGAGAATTTTTAATATAAATAAAGATACTAAAGAAATAATGTTGATTTCAGATACAGCAACTAATGGACCACAACTAACTGGTGCTATTGGTTATATTTGGGGTGAAAAATTATTACATGATACTGCTGGACTTTTAGGATACGGTTTAGGAGCAAATTTAAATATGACTTATCCATATAAAGTTGGTAGTAAATTTGATGAAAATAATGATACAGAAACAAGATATATAACAGGGACTGGTGCAAGAAATATTACGGCAGAAGACTTTGAATCCCACTTAGGAATTGATGATAACTTAAAGAAAAGATCTTATTTTAGATATGGAAATATAACTACTTCAAATATTTATACTCCACTTAGAAATACAGGTACAAATAGTTCAGAATTTCAAAGTGCATCATCAGCTCAAGGTAATAAAAAAAGATATAGTATAAGAGATGGAAAATTTGACATTAAAAAAATGCAAATAGAAAATAATATATTTAAAGATATGTTAATGAATTCAAAGTATAATGTAGCCACAGGAGTTCAATATATAAAAAATAATTGGTTAGGATACACATTTGGTTATGTAACAGAAAATAATTATACATCAGATAATAATTACGTAGCTTATTCATTTTTAAATGGAAATTTTAGAGCTGGTACAATAACAACTAATATAAGACCTATAATTCATTTAAAAGCTGAAAATGAGTATAAAAAAGCTATATATGAGCACAATGCTTGGGATATTATAAGAAGTAAAAGTGATGAAATAAAAAAAATAACATTCGATGTTGATACAGATGGGATTAATTTAAAAAGACTACCAACATTTAGTCTTAAAATGAAGAATAAAGAAGAAATAAAATATGATTTAACAAGTGAAGCAAATAAATTAGTTAGTAATGTAGATGTGTATTATGAACAAACAAGAACTGATGTAGGAAGAGATAGTAAATTTAAAGTATCTAAATCAGAATATATTTTAAATGCAGAAAATATTCCTGCAGATATGGAACTTAGTATACAAGGAAATGCAAAAAATGATTTATCAGTCAATGTAGAAAATTCTAACTATACAATAAAATTAACAACTAAAAAACAATTATATAAAGTTAATGTTAATCAAATAGGTGGACAAGATACTAATACTTTAAATGCAGATTTAAAACTATATAGAGGAACAAAGTTAATTGCAACTAAACCAGTTACAAATGGTGTCAATGAAGTCTCTTTTGGTGAAGTATCAGATAGAGATGAAGATACATGGGAAAAACAAGAATTTAGTATAAGATTAGAATTTGCAGGGGAAAATCCAGAAAATGCAAGATATAGATTAACTGTAAAAGATAATAAAAATGTAGAAATTGAATATACTCCTGAAGAAGTTGAACTACAAATTACATCTACATTTACTGAAAGTGAAGATTATCAACCTGATGCATTTTATTGTAAGGTAGTTACATTAATGGATCCAAGTAGAAGATTTGTAAAAAAGGATAATATTTTACTTGAAAAAGAAAAAGGATGGAGAGCTACACATAGAGTACCAAAAGCAGATAAAAACGGAAATAAATATATTCATGTTTTAGAACTAAGAGATAGAATAGAAAATTATGAATCAGAAGTAGAGTTAGATAAATTTAATATAAAAAATACATTTGTTTTAAATACAAATTCATATTATGCAATAGTTGAATTTGTAAATGGTGGTGGTAGACCTCAAGAAATAAAATTATTCAATAATACTAATAATTTACTTGAAACAAAGACAACAATGAAAGATATAAGATTTAAAAATAAGGATATATATTCAGTTGAATTTGACACATTAAAAGCAGATGTACCTGGATGTACAATAGAAGCTCCAGAATTAGAAGGATTTACAAAAGTAGTACAAGGCTCAATTATAAAATATACAAAAAAAGTATATCCAGTAAATGTAAAATATAATGATTACGAAAAAAGTGAATTAGTTGCAGAAGAAAATCAAAATGTTAAACATGGAGATAAAATAAATATAAATTTACCAAATAAAAATATAGGAAAATATATTGTTAAAGAAGATTTTGTATTGAATCCAATAATAGAAGTAAGTAGTGTAATTGTTCCAGTAAGATTTGAAATGTTTCCTGAATTTACAGAATTAACAGAAAAAATAAAAAAATTAGAAGAAGATTTAGCTGCGTGTAGAGCAAAACATGCACAAAAAGATACAGAAATAACTCTATTAAAAGCAGAAATTGCTAGATTAAAACTTGAATTAGAAGATGCAAAAAATAAAGGCACATTAAAAAATGAGGAAATACAAAGATTACAACAAGAAAAAGAAGCATTACAGACATCATTAGAAAGAGAAGAAAAACAAAATGAAGAAAATACAAAAGAGATAGAAAAATTAAAACGAGAATTAGCGACTGTAAAAGCTGAAAATGAAACATTAAAACAGGATAAAGAAAATTTAGAAAGAACAATATCTGAAAAAGATAATGAAATAAGAATATTAAAAGGAAAAAATCAAGAAAGTTTAGATAGAATACAAGAGCTTGAAGGACAAGTAAGTACACTTAGAAATGAATTAGAAAGTGAAAAAGCTAAGGTTAGAGCAAAAGATGCTGAAATAGCAGAAAAAAATAATACTATACAAGATTTAAGAAATAAAGGTGAACAAGATACACAAAGAATATCTCAGTTAGAAGAACAAGTAAGAACATTGCAAGCAGAAGTTCAAGAAGGAAAAAACACAATAAAAGAAAAAGAAGATGCTATTGCAGAAAAAGATAGAACAATACAAGATTTAAGAACAAGATTAGCGGCAAGTGAACAACTTAATGAAGAAAAACAAACTAAAATAACTAAATTAGAAAGAGAATTACAAGAAGCAAAAGATGAAATTAATACTTTAAAAGGTAAAAATGATACATTAAGTGAAAAAGTAACAAAGCAAGAAGAAGGAATAAATACATTAAAAAATACATTAAATACTAAAGATGCAAAAATAGCCGAATTAGAGCAACAATTAAATGAAAAATTAAAAGAAATAGAAAAATTAAAGACAGAAACAATAGCAAATTTAGTTAGGGATAAAGATGCTGAAATAGCAGCATTAAAAGCAGAAATAGAGCAATTAAAAGCAAAAGTAGCATTAAATGAAGCAGATAAACAAAAAATAAAAGAATTAGAAGAAACTGTGAAAACTAAAGAATCTGAAATAACTGAACTAAATAAGCAACTAGCTGAGTTGAGAGAAAAAGTAGCAGATTTCGATAAAATAAAAAATGAATTAGCAGAGATCAAAAAACAATTGTTAGAAAAGAAAAATGAACTTGCACAAGCATTACAAGAAGTTGAAAGATTAAAAAATTTATTATTAGGAAAAGAAAATGAAAATACTACTTTACAAGCAAAAATACAAGAATTAGAAGGCAAAATAAGGGAGTTACAGCAACAAATAACTACAAATACAGATACATTTAATCAAGAAAAAGCACGCTTAGAAGCACAAAATCAAGAATTAAGAGATAAAATACAAAATTTAGAAACGCAAATAAGAGATAATAAACAAACAACAGATGCAGAAAAAGAAGCTTTAAATAGAAAAATAAAAGAATTAGAAGATCAAATAGCTAATAATAATAATACATGTGATGCTGAAAAAGTAAGATTACAAGCAGAAAATGAAGAATTAAAAAATCAGATAAAATTATTACAAAAACAAATTCAAGATAATATAGCAGCACATGAAGAAGAAAAAACAAAATTACAAACAAAAATACAAGAATTAAAACAAGAAATAGAAGATAATAAAACAAAAGCAAATCAAGAAAAAGAAAAATTACAAGCTAAAATAGATGAATTAGAAAAACAGATAAGAGATAATAAACAAGCAACAGATGCAGAAAAAGAAGCATTACAAGCACAAATAAGAGCTTTACAAAAACGAATAGAAGATCTAACAAATGAAACAAATGCAGAACAAGAGAA
>CAUUHK010000004.1:0-25479 GCA_963545005.1 uncultured Eubacteriales bacterium
AAATACGATAAATCATTTATATCTATTAAACCATTTTTAGCATCCATTAATAAGTTTTTTGCTCTTATTTTTGTTTTATCATCCATATTAATATTTTGTATAAATTCAAATGTTGTTTCTATTTTTTCTTTTCTATTATCTGTAATTTTTGTTATATTAGCTGGTCTAAAGTTAATTTCTTCTTCTTGTTCTTCATTATTTAAAAATGCTTCTTTTTCTGGAATTTCTATATTTTCTATTTTTGGAATATTAGTATTAATGTCATTAAATTTTTCTTCTTGTTTTTTTAATATATTTTTTATTTTTGTAAAAAACTTTTTGATTTTACCAAAAAAACTTTTGTTTTCATCAACAGATATTAATGAATTTTCACTTTGATCTATTAATACATCATTTTCATCTGTAATATAACTAGTTTCCATAAATTTATTATTATATTTTTGGATGTTTGTTTCTTCATTATTAATATCCATTTTTATTTCTTCATTATTTACATTCATATTTTATCCTTTATTGCTACTAAGCATTTTTTTAATTTCATTAGCTAAAACTTGTCTTTCAAAATTAATATATTTTTTATTAATATTAATTTGTAAATTACCTTCATCAAACATTATTATCTCTGATGGATATAAATTATTTTGTCTTGCTAATATTTTAAATATAGACAATAAACCTGTAATGATTTTTTCTTTTGTGTCTATTAATTTTTCTCCACTTAAGTTGGCTAATATTTCTTGAAAATCTGATACTAAATTTTCTATTTTAAATTTTAATGCAAAACTTGTAATATCTGCATCTTTAATATTTTCTAATATATCTTGATATGATTTTATTTTATTTAATAAATATTCATCATACATATTATTTTCTTTTACAAAGTCAATAAATTCATCAACTATATTTCTATCATGTTCTATTCTTGTAACTTCTTTATCTTCGGATAATCTTTTTTGACTTGCAACAGTTTGTATTGCATTATAGTATTTGTTATTTTTACTATTTGCAATTATATTAATTATTATTGGTTCATTTAATAGAAATGTATATATATCTACTGTGTTTTCTATACTCATTAATTTTGCTGTAAGCAGCATTCTAATAATTAATATTATTTTATCTGTTGTTACTACATTATTTGATATTTCAAATATATCTAGATTATTAATATTATTTTTTTTATATATTAAATTATATATTAAATCAACATATTGTTCTTCATCTTCATCTCTTCTAGATATTTGGTATTTATTTTCTGTTAGTACATAATTTTTTATTGCATTATCTATAAAGTTTATTATTTCTATTTTATCTATTTTTGGATTTTCTAATTTTAAATTGCTTATTTTATTAGATTTACGATGATTAAATTCAGAATTTTGAAATTCTATTACTGCTGCATTCCTTATATTTTCATCTGTACTATTTATATCATATAACAGTTTATTTAATGTATATAACGAATAACCACATTCAAAAATATTTTTATATGCCATATTATTTGCATTAAAAAATATTTTTTCAAAAATTTCTTTTTCTCCAATTATATTATCTATTGCATTTAGAAATTCTATTAAACTGCTATTTTCTAATTTTGCAATTTCTAATATATCAAAAATATAATTTGGAATATTATCTTTTTGTAATTTACTTAATTCAAATAGATATTCATTTTCTATTTTATTTTGTTGTTGAAATTTTTCTACTTGTAAATTATTTATACCATTAGGATATTTTTCTTGATTTTCTTTACTTTCTAGCTCAAACTTTAATAATTCTGGATCTTTTTGTATTTTTTCTCTTATTTGTTTAGATTTTTCTTGTTTTTTAGCAAATACTATAACTTCTTCTATAGATGTTTTTTCAGTTATTTCAACATTTAAATCTTCTGTTCTTATTCCAGAATGTATACCGCCTTTATTATATATATCTTCTACTTTTACTATACTAAAATCTAATATATCTTTATTTATTATATTTTTAGCACCTACTCTATTTAATAATTCTAATATATCTAATAAATATGCAAAATATTCTTTAAAACTTTTATCTTTTAAAATATATTCTTTATTTTCATATAAATATTTAAAATATTCTTTTTTTGAAATAAGCTCTACGAATTTTTTTTCAAAAGCAATTTCATCATTTATGTTATATGCTTCTTTAGTATTACGAATAATTCTATTAAGTATTATATTTTCAGTAGTTAAAAATCCATTTTCATCTTTTAATAAATACAGTCTTGTATCATCATTAAGTGCAGAAACATAAACATTTTTTTCAAAACGTTCTAATATATGTTTAACTAAATTTAAACTTATTTCTATTTGTTTTTCATTTGCTCCTAATATTTTAAATATTTCTTTATATATATTTATATTTTGCATTTTTCTTCCTTTGTATACTTATTTATATTTTATATTAACATTTTCAAAATATTAACTGTATTAATTATTTGTTTTGATAAATGAATTTAAAAAAAATATAACAAAATTGTTATATTTTTCTTTTGTTATATTTCTAATTTTCTGCAGATAATATTTTTAATACTTCTCTAATATTTTTAACAGGGGTAATTTTTATATTATATTTATTATTTTTTAGATTCTTATAATTATAATATGGTATAACAATTTCTTTAAAACCTAATTTTTCACTTTCTTTTATTCTTTTATCTATCATATTAACAGCTCTTACTTCACCAGTTAATCCAACTTCACCAACAAAAGCTATTCCAAGTGGTATACTTTTTTTTACATAACTTGAAGCTGTTGACATTATTAAAGCTAAATCTAATGATGGTTCATTTATTTTTATTCCTCCAGCGATATTTATATACACATCTTGATTATTTAATGTTAAATTTGTATATTTTTCAATTACTGCCATTAATAGTGTAACTCTATTATAATCTACACCTATTGCATTTCTTCGTGGCATTCCAAAAAGTGTAGGAGTTGTTAATGATTGTATTTCAAGTAATATAGGTCTTGTACCTTCAATACTTACAGCAATTGCTGTGCCTATTGTTAAATCACTTCTATTTTCTAATAAAACTCCAGATGGATTAGTTATTTCTTTTAATCCTTCTTGTTCCATTTCAAACATACCTATTTCATTTGTTGAACCAAACCTATTTTTTACAGCGCGTATTATTCTATATGAAAAATATCTTTCACCTTCAATATATAACACTGTGTCTACCATATGTTCTAACACTCTAGGTCCTGCAATATTTCCATCTTTTGTAACATGTCCAACAATTATACTCGTAATTCCTTTTTTCTTACATAATCTCATAATTTGAGATGTTACTTCTCTTACTTGACTTACACTCCCAGGAGCTGAAGAAATTTCTGGTGAATATATTGTTTGAATAGAATCCATTATTAAGAAACTAGGTTTTATTTCTTCTAATGCTAATTCAATTTTATTTAAATCGGTTTCACCTAAAAAATATAAATTATCTTTTTCTATTTCTAATCTATCTGCTCTTAATTTTATTTGTTCTAAAGATTCTTCTCCAGATATATATAATATTTTATCTTCCATATCTATTTTATCTGTAATTTGTAATATTAATGTAGATTTTCCAATTCCAGGTTCTCCACCAAGTAATATTAAACTTCCTTGTACAAATCCACCGCCTAATACTCTATCTAATTCAGAAAATCCAGATTTTATTCTAGAAAAATTTATACTTTTTGCATCTTTTATTTTTTTTACTTCTACTTTTTCATCTACTAATGAGCTTAGTGTTTTTACATTTTCAGCAACTTTTTCTTCTACTAATGTATTCCATGAACCACAGGCACTACATTTTCCTATCCATTTACTAAATTCATTTCCACATTCAGTACAATACCATATACTTTTTTCTTTTTTCATATAATTCCTTTATTTATTGATTTACAGTATATTGTTTTCTAAAAATTTGTCAAGTACATATATAAATAATCCATGAATCCATGACACCCCTAATTGATTTACACTTTCAAAATTTTCATTAGATATATTTTTAGGTAAAAGTCCATGAATATTTGCAGTATTTACTACAAATTCAAAATTTTCTAGAGCTTTTGTATAATCTTTAATTTTTAAATAGTATAAAGCTTGCCATAAATTAATATATGGTGCAGGATCTTTTTCTAATTTATTCTCATTTTTTATATATCCCCCTGAATATGTTTTAAGTTCAAGTTCTATGTTTTCTTTTGTATTGCTTGCCATATTTTCTTTAGGCGAAAAAATATTAAATATCGTGCAAGATAACAATGTTATAGCATCTATATTTTTATTTGATATGTTTTCAATTAGAGTTTTTCTATCTGTATCATAATAGTTAAGTAAAATATATTTTCTAATTTTTGGTAATATCTCTTCTATATTTTTTCTTTGTTTGTTTATTTGTTCTAATTTTAATCTATTAGTCAAATATTCTTTTTCAACATTTCTATATATTTTAAGCATTGTACTCAAAGCTTCAAATGTACTTGCAAGTCCAAGCAATGATAAATTTTCATCAATTATTCCTTCATCAAACACTTTTCTTAGTAGCTTTTGTAAATATTTAGAAGCTTTTTCCATAGTTAATAAATTTCTTTTTAAAAACTCACTGTTCCTATTTTTATCAAAAATTTCACTAATACATAAAATACAAAATGCTGTTTCTTCAATTGTAGTTTTTTCTGTTAATGCTAATGTACCTTCTGAATAAAATCTTTTTTCAAAGCTTCCATTTTTATTTTGTACTTTTTTTAAAAATACATTTATATAATTTTGTAATTCGTCTAAATATCCTAATGTAAGATATCCTTGTATATTAAAGTACATATTTTTTGGTGTTACAAAATATGATTCATCATTCTCTTTACTTTGAACTCCATCAATTAAAGCACCTGTTTCCAAATTATATAATAGTGGAAATAGCAATATACTTCTTTTATATATTTTTTGTACATTATTTGTAACTTTATTTAATCTATGTTTAATATGTTTTTTTACATATCTATTCCAATATTTTTTGGTTTGTAATTCTTTATCATTCGGATTAATTTTTAGTAACCTTCCTATTTCTGTATCTATTTGGTTTAACAAATTTATTTCTTTATTATCATTTAGATATATAAATATTTCAAAATCTTGAGTTTCATTTCTTTTAATTTTTTTGCCTTTGAACATAACTTTTGTAATATCATCATTTGAAACATATTCATTTATCTCATCTTTTGAAAATATCGCCATTGAATAATCTTTATCATAATGAAATATTGTATCATTTTTTATGTATGTACATATTTTATTTTGTGATTTATCTACTATAGAATCTACTGTAATACTAACAAATATTTCTTTATCTGCTTCATTTTTTATTTTTATTCTTCTTGATAAAACATTTTCATCAATATAACAAAAATCTGTTTCAACTATCCTTATTTTATTTTCATTATTAAAAATTTCTGTTTTTAATATATTTGTATCTTCCACAAAATACTGACAAAATGTGTTTTTCTTGTCATCACTTAATAATATTTGTCTATTACTACTTTCATTAATATTTCCAGTTTTAAAAAAATTATATATATTTAACCCTATTTCCATATTCCCTATGAAATTCTTATAATCTGGTGATGGATAAAAAAGTCTTAATAAACTTCCATGTTTATTAAAACTTGCTGTTATTTTATCATTACCTATAATGGCATCATTTAAATTTTTATTCATATTTCCTCTACAATTATTCTTCAGATTCTTTTAGTTTCTTTTGTTTTTCTTTGACTTCTTGTAATTTTTTGTTATTTTCTTCAATACTTTTATTTGTTTCTTCTAGTTCTAATAATAAATCTGCTAAACTTTTATCTTCAAATTCAATAATTTCTTTATCATTATTTTCTTCTTCATCTTCAATTACTTCTACTTCATGTGAATCTTCTATAACTATATTATTATTTTCTTCATTTTCTTCACCAATTTTGTATTTTATTTCTTTTTTCAAGATACCTAAAGTATCTAACATATCATGTAGATATTTTTCTTCTTCATTTTTATCTTGGTTTAATTTATTTTTTAAAGATGTTTCTTTTATATTATTTGTTAGTTTATTTAATTTATTTGTTAATATATCTAATATATCTATAAATTTTAAATTATCGGTTCTTTGGTTATATAACTCTAAATGTTTAATTTCTTTCTTAGCTCTTAAAATTTCACAAATTTCATATTCTTCACCAAAACTTGGAATAATTATTTGAGATTTATGTTTTGTTAATTTATCTATTTTTTCTTTTAACACTATTTGTGCATCTAAATCTCCATGTACTAAAAAGATTCCTTTTGGTTTTATTTTAAAATTATCTACAAAATCTAATAATCCATTTTGATCAGCATGTCCTGAATATCCATCAATATATACAATTTCTGCATTAACTGCAATTTCTTCACCAAATATTTTTACACTTTTTTCTCCTGATACAATTCTATTTCCTAAAGTTCCTGGAGCTTGATATCCTACAAAAAGTATAGTGTTGATTGGATTCCATAAATTATGTTTTAAATGATGTTTTATTCTTCCTATATCACACATACCTGAAGCTGAAATAATTATTTTAGGTTCATTATTTTCATTAATACTTTTTGATTCTTCTGTTGTTTTAGTTAATTTTAATCCTTTAAATTCTAATGGATTATCTCCACCTAATATTCTTTTTTTAGTTTCTTCATCAAATAAATCTGCATTTTGTTTAAATACTTCTGTTGCAGTAATAGCAAGCGGACTATCTACATATACATTCGCTTCCATTACTTCTTTATACATTTCTTGAAATTTTTTATCTTCTGAGTATTCATCTTTTAATTTATTTAATTCATATAGTATTTCTTGTGTTCTACCTACTGAAAACGAAGGTATTACAACATTTCCTCCTCTTTTTAATGTTTTAGAAATTGTATCTAAAAATTTTTCTGCTTTTGATTCATCTTCTTCACGAATTCTTGAACCATAAGTTGATTCCATTACTAAATAATCTGCACTTGTAACATGTGTTGGCGAAGCTAATAATGGAGTATCATTATTGCCTAAATCTCCTGAGAATACAGTTTTTGTAGTTTTTCCATTTTCTGTTACCCATAATTCAATAATTGCTGAGCCTAACATATGTCCTGCGTCAACAAATCTTACACGTATATTTTCATCTATTTCATAAATATCCTGATATTCTAATTCTTCAAAATATTGCATACAATATTCTGCATCGGCTATTGTATATAGCGGGTTGTATATTTCTCTACCTTGTCTTTTTCTTTTTCTATTTTTCCATTCAGCTTCTGATTCTTGAATATATGCACTATCTGCAAGCATTATATCGCATAATTCTTTTGTAGCTTTTGTAGTTAATATTTTACCTTTAAATCCGTCTTTACAAAGTTTTGGAATCCTACCTGAATGATCTATATGAGAATGTGTTAATAACAAATAATCTATATCTGCTGGATTATATAAAAATGGATCAAAATTTTTTTCTTCATCAGCTTCTCGTCCTTGTATCATTCCACAATCTACTAAGATTTTTTTATCTAAAGCTTCTATTAAAAAATTAGAACCTGTTACTTCTCTTGTTGCTCCTAAAAAAGTTATTTTCATATTGCCTCTTTTTCTTTTGTTTATTTTATTCCTATTTAAATAAATATTACCAAATACAATATGTATATTCAATTAATTTACATATTTTTTTAAAATCCAAAACTAGTAAAAAATATATTTGTTTGTTTTTTATAGTTTTTAGTGGTATAATAATAACTGTAATGGAGGAATATATGTTTAATTTAGGCGATAAGGTATTTTATCCTCTTCATGGAGCAGGTACAATTAAATCTATAGAAAATAGGGAAATATTAGGTGAACAAATTCAATATTATATTATCAGTATGCCTGGTGATGTAACAATAATGGTACCTACAGATAAAGCACAAAATTTAGGATTAAGAAATATTGTATCAAAAGATGAAGCTGTTAAGGTTTTAAAAGATTTAACAGAAGATATGATTAATATGTCAGATAATTGGTCTGAAAGATATCAAGAAAATAAAGAAATATTAAAAACTGGAGATATTGAATCCATAGCTGAAATATATAAATCACTATCTTTTAGAAATAAAGAAAAAAATTTATCTACTACAGAAAAAAAATTAATGTTTAATGCAAAACAAGTACTGTTTTCTGAACTTTCACTATCTTTAGATACAACTGAAAAAGATATAGAAAATCAAGTAAAAAATATTTTTACTGAATATGATATGCAATTAAAACAAGATACTGAGCAAAAATAAAATTAAAAATAAAAGAAATAATAAACAAACACCTTAAATAAAAATTAAGGTGTTTGTTTATTATCTAAACTGCTTTTAACTAATATTTCTATATCATTTTTTGTTATATTACTATTTGTTTCATTTTTAATAAAATATGCCAAATACTCAATATTGCCATTTCCTCCTTTTATTGGAGAGTTAGTTATATTTATTAATTCATATCCTATATTTTTAAATTCATTTATAACATTTTTTATAGCTTCTATATGAATCTCTTTATAATTTACTATTCCTTTATGTTTTTTCGAAACACTTTTACCACATTCAAATTGTGGTTTTATTAATGCAATTACTTCGCTAGCATGTGCTATTTCTTTTAATTTATTTAATATTTTAGTTATCGAAATAAAAGATATATCTATAACTACTATATTAATATTTTTTAAAATGTCTATAGATATTTCTCTAAAATCTGTGTTTTCAAACCATCTAACTTTATCATTGTTTTTTATTTTGTTATCTAACTGGTTTTTACCTACATCAATACATATTACTGAATTAATCTTATTTTGTAAGGCACAATCTGTAAATCCTCCTGTTGAAGCACCTATATCCAACATATTTTTATTATTTAATATAATATTAAAAGTTTTTAATGCTTTTTCAAGTTTCAATCCACCTCTTGAAACATATTTAATTTTTTTACCTATTATTGTAATTACATCTTCATTTTTTACATTATATGAACATTTAGTAATTTTGTTATTATTACAAAATACTATTCCATTTTTTATTTCTTCCGCAGCTCTAGCACGACTATTAAATATTTTTCTATTTACTAATTCGACATCTAATCTAGCCATATTTCTCCTTTTATGTATATTTTTTTACAAATATTCATTTTTTACATATAATATTATATACTATTTATATATGTATTTAAAATTTTTATAATGTAAAAATTGAAGTTAAAAATTAAAATGAGGTGATATTATGAATTTCTTATTAAACCTGTTGTTTTACGTATGTTTATTTTTTAGTATTACATTTTTATTTAATAAAGATGTATTAAAATTTTTATTATTTACGTTTTTCTTATTAATTATAGGAAAATTTATAATAATATCATTATATTTATTTTTATTAACGTTATTTATATTTAGTATTGTTTTTCCAATTCGAATGGAATTTTTTAAAAATTAACCTTTATTTACCTGAAAGGGGGGGTAAAAACATGGAACTACTAATTATAATTGTACTATACGTATTATTTGTAAAGGAAAATTGGGAAGATTAATATTAAAAAAATAGAAAAGCTAATTTTTTATTAAAATATAGCTTTTCTATTTTTTATAAAGATTTACTATTTTTTATTTCATCATCCAGTAGGAGATTATAATGAAAAACACATTATTTCTTGAAGCTTCAAAATATATAATAAAATTATTAAATAATATATTTTCAAGTATGTTACCTCAGCCATTAATATTAGGGTTATTTATGGTATTATTTTTTATTCTAATAGCCCAGTTTTACAATAATCAATATTTATATGCTACACCTCTAAAAATAATCAGTTTTGCTTTATGTATTATCACTTTTAGTGGATTACATATCGAACACCCTATATTATTTATTATATTAGTCACATTATGTATAATAATTTTATGGCAAAATTATAAATTTTTAAAAAGTGGTATATATTTCTAAATTCCCCTTAAAAAAATATATATAAAAAACTAAATATCTAACTTAGATATTTAGTTTTTTTATTGTATTTCAATTTCTTTGTTGTTATAATCAAGTTGGAGGTAAATATGGAAGAAACAAGTAAATTTAGTTTTAGTAACGGAAAAAATAACGAAATTAGATATGTACGTAAATTCGGATTTTTTTCTAGTTTTTTATCACCTTTGTTTTTTGGAATAGTAGGTGGAATTGTTGGAATTAGCTTAATATATAAAGTTCCTGTAATAAAAGAAAATTTAGCAAAATATGCTGGTATTAATTTTGAAACCATACAAACACAAGCTACTTGTAATAATTGCTTACCAAACATATCAGATATAAATTTAAAAGATTTTAATAATACTTCAATTGGTGTAGCAAAAAAAGTTATACCATCAATTGTAAATATAGAAATTGAATTTGATGTAACAAATATTTTTCAAGGTAATGCGAAATCTAAAGCATCTGGTTCAGGGATAATTATTGATGAAAAAGGATATATTTTAACTAATAATCATGTTGTTAATCCTGAAAGTTCTTCAAGTTTTTATGAAGTAACATCTGCAACAAAAATATATGTAACTCTGTCAAATGATGAAAGAGTAGAAGCTAAAATAGTAGGTACAGATAAAACTACAGATTTAGCAGTTATAAAAATTGAAAAAAATAATTTAACACCTGCAACACTAGGAAATTCAGATAATGTACAAATTGGTGAATTTGTAATGGCTGTTGGTAGTCCTCTTGGATTTAAATCTTCAGTAACTAATGGTATTGTTTCAGGAGTAAACAGAAAAGTAACTTTAAAAGATGGTTCTAGTTTTAATTCAATACAAACAAATGCATCAATAAACTCTGGAAACAGTGGTGGTGCTCTTGTAAATGCAAAAGGTGAAGTAATTGGTGTTAATACTTTAAAATTATTAGGTAATGGAGTTGAAGGTTTAGGTTTTGCTATACCTATAAATGAAACAAAAACTATTGTGGAATCATTAATTAATAATAAAAAAGTTGAAAGACCTTCTTTAGGAATTAAAGGAACACAAATAACTGATGAAATGGCTGAAGCTTTTGGCATAACAAAAGGTATTTTAATTAAAGAAATTACTAAAAATTCTACTGCAGATAAAGCAGGTTTAAAACAAAAAGATATTTTAACTAAAATTAATAATATTGAAGTTTTAACTTTTTCTGATGTTGAAAAATTAAAAACTAATTTAAAAATCAATGATGAAATTACTTTTACTGTAAATAGATCTGGAGAAGAAATTAAATTAAAAACTAAAATTGTAGCAATACAAGAAGATAATACTAAGAATAACCAAGAAAATAAAAATTCTAATGAAAAAAACAATGAAAATACAAAAAAGAAACAACAACAAGAAAATTTAAATAAATTTTTTAATGAATTTTTCAATGATTTAGACTAAAATAATACTAAAACTAAAATAATATACACTTAGAAATTATTCTAAGTGTATATTTATATATTTTATTTTTTATCTATATTTAAACTTTTATATATTTTTTCTAATTCAATAAATCTTTTTATTTTTAAAGTTGTAGTCATTTCAAAATCTTCTGTAGTTAAAATAAGATGTTTAATATATTTATATTTTGGAAGCAACTTGTTTATTTCTTTAATATCTTCAAAAACTTTTGATTCTAGTTCTTCCTTATTATTAAATTTAATTGTATCTTTAATTATATCTTCATCATATTGGATTTTAACAGATATCATTAAATCATCATTTTTTGGCATACCAAACACCATAGAACGTTTAACATATGGTATTTTTTTTATTAAACTTTCAATTTCTTCTGGAAATATTTTTTTACCATTATTTAATACTATCATATCTTTTTTTCTACCAGTAATATATAAAAATCCTTTTTCAATTTTTCCTAAATCTCCAGTATAATACCAACCATCTTTTTTTACTTCATTTGTTTTTTCTTTATCTTGGTAGTACCCTTTAAATACATTTTCACCTTTTACTATAACTTCACCTATTCCATTTTCATCTGGTGAATCAATTTTTATTTGTGTATGTTCCAGTGCAACACCTACGGATCCTACTTTTCTATATGTATCGTTTTCGCAACTAATAACTGGTGAACATTCTGTTATACCATATCCTTGCATAGTTTCAATACCTATATCATCTAAACCTTTGATAATATTTTTTGAAATAGGAGCTGCTCCTGAGAATGTTAATTTCCATTCGCCTCCAAGTTCTTTTAATATTGTTTTAAATAATTTTCTTCTAATATCTATACCACATTTTCTTAAAATATTAGATATACCTACCATTATTTTAAATATTGCCATTTTTTTCTGTTTTTCTATATTATGCATTATTCCCTGATACACAAGTTCTAATAACGCTGGAACCGCAAATATAATTGTAGGTTTATATTCCACAAGATTTTTCTTTATAGCTTTTATGCTATCTGGAAAACTAATTTTAGCACCAACTGTCATAAACACTAACACCCCTGTCAGTCCAAAAGTATGATGTAGTGGTAAAATTGCCATACTTGAATCATTATGATCAACTTTAATTACTGTTAACATATCTATTATATTTGTAGTTATATTTTTATTTGTTAATTCAACACCTTTTGGAGCTGATGTTGTTCCTGATGTAAATAATATTTGTTTGGTTTCCTCTGGATCAATTTTTCTTTCAAGTATATTATTTTTTTCATCTTCTGGTATTTTTTTACCTTCATCAATTAACTTTTTTATATCTCCATCTAAAATATCTAATAAAAACACTCTATCTTCAATATTTTTATTTCCTTTAACTTTATTTTTGATAATATCTATTTTTTTATCATCACAAAAAATAGCATAAGGTTCAGCTCTATTAATACTATTTTCAATTTCTATTTCTGTTAATCCTGCATCAATTGGTACAGCTATAGCTCCCATAAATAATAAAGCAAAATATGTTATACAATATTCATATGAATTTTTTCCTATTATCATTATTTTTTTATTTTCAAATCCTCTTTTATCTATTGCACTTGCTAAATTTATAACATCATCTTTTAATTCTTTATACGTTATATTAACAATTTTATCATCCCTTTTTAATGCAAAAGCTATCTCATCAGGTACTTTATTCATAGTATTTAGCAATAATTCTTTTATTGTATTTGCTTTAAATATTTCATATTTTTTTTCTTTTTTCATTACTCCTCCGAATACCTATATCATACATTAAATTAAACATGTTTTCAATCATTGTAATTATTAGACCTTATATACAAAATATACAAAAATTCTATTATTTAAATAATTTTTATGCTATATTTATGTTAGAGGTATATATGGAACATATAATGAAATTACAACCAGATTATTTTAATTATATTTTAAATGGAACAAAAAGAATTGAATTAAGATTGAATGATGAAAAAAGATCACAAATTAACTTAGGAGATATTATCTTATTTAAAAAAGAGCCTAACTTGAATGAATATTTTAGATGTAAAGTAGTGGCACTACTTAAATATAATTCTTTTGAAGAATTATTTAACGACTTTCCCATAGAAATACTTGCCGATAAATCTATCACTAAAGTACAATTGTTGAATGTTATTGAAACATTTTACAGTAAAGAACAACAAGAAAAATATAACGTTTTAGGTATAAAAATTAAATTAATTAATTGATTAATATACTACTATATATTTTTTAAATTTTATATTAATTTTGTTTTATTTACATTTATACTGTTTTATGTTACAATACTTATATTATTTTGAAAGGAGAAATTATGCCAAATATTAAATCAGCTATAAAAAGAACTAGAAGTGTTAAAAATAAAGCATTAAAAAATAGTATGATTAGAACTTCATATAAAACAGCTGTAAAAGCTTTCAATAATGCAGTTGATGAAAATAATCTAGATCAAGCTAAAATAGATTTTAAATATGCTGTTAAAAAAATTGATATTGCTAAAAATAATAAAGTTATATCAAAAAATAGCGCTTCAAGAAAAATATCAACAATAGCTAAAAAATTAAATACAATATCTAAATAATAAAAAAAGTGGTTATTAGCTAAAACCACTTTTTTTTCGTATTAATGTTTTTTCTTTTTAATTATTTATTATTTATTTTATAATGCTTCTTTTTGAGTTGCTACCTCCGTTTCTTTCTTTCTACTTTCTAATACATATTGTATTTTCATTTTATCTATATCAGATAAATTATTTATATATAAGTTGTCTAAATTCATATCTTCATATCTCATATCAAATACAAATCTATCATATAACACAACTTTATTTTCTTTTAATGATTTTTGTACATCAATAATTCTTTGATTACTTGATCCCCTAAAATGTAAAGATAAATCTTTTTTATCTTCTATAAATTTACCATCTACTATAACATCAATATTTTCTAATATTTTTCTTGTATATGGTAAAAATTTAACCATTTTATTTAAAATATCATCATTAAAATCAAAACCTGTATAGCACCATATATTTTTATTTGGATATCTTTTTTTTGTTTCAATAACTAATTTAAGTACATCTTCTTGATTTCTTGGATGCATTGGTTCACCACCTAATAATGATAATCCTTCAATATATGCTTTATCCAATTCATTAAGCAAATCTTCTTGTACTTCATTTGTATATTTATTTCCATATTCAAAATTCCATACTTCAGGATTAAAACATCCTTTGCAAGCATGTTGACAACCGCTTACAAATATTGATGTTCTTATTCCTGTTCCATTTGCTATATCATATTTATGTATTGAACCATAATTCATTTTTACCTCTTATAAATGTAATACTCTAGATTTAATTTCTTTTGTTTTTCCTGCATTCCAGAAATTTTCTCCTAAATATCCACAAGTTCTTCTTGTTACGTTTAATTTTGAATGATCTTTATTGTGGCATTGTGGACATTCCCATTGATTTTGATCATTTATTATAATTTCTCCATCATAACCACATTCATGGCAATAATCAGATTTTGTATTAACTTCAGCATATTGTATATTTTCATACATGAATTTTACTAATTCTTCTAATGCATCTAGATTTTTAGACATATTTGGTATTTCAACATAAGATATACATCCACCAGTAGATCTTTTTTGAAATTCAGATTCAAATATCAATTTATCAAAAGCTGGTATTTTTTCTCTAACATCAACATGATATGAATTTGTATAATATCCTTTATCTGTTATATCTTCTATATCTCCAAATCTTTCTTTATCAATTCTTGCAAATCTATAGCATAAACTTTCTGCTGGTGTTCCATAAAGTGCAAAACCTATGTTAGTTTTTTCTTTCCATTCAGCTACTCTTTTTTGTAAATATTCCATTACTTTTAATGCAAATTCTTTACCTTCTGTAGTTGTATGTGATTTACCTGTAATTAATTTTGTTAATTCATATAGACCAATATATCCTAAAGATAATGTTGAGTAACCTCCAACTAAATATTTATCTATTTTTTCACCTTTACCTAATCTAGCTATAGCTCCATATTGCCAATGTAATGGTGAAAAATCTGATAAAGATCCTTTTAAAGCATTATGTCTACACATTAAAGCGTCATAACATATTTCTAGTCTTTTATCTAATAATTTCCAGAATTTTTCTTCTGAGCCATTAGCAATTATTCCTATTTGTGGTAAATTAATACTTACAACACCTTGATTAAATCTACCTTCAAATACATATTCACCTTTTTCATTTTTCCATGGAGATAAGAATGATCTACATCCCATTGGTGAAAATACATTTCCTTCATAATTTTCTTTCATTTTTTTAGCTGAAATATAGTCTGGGTACATTCTTTTTGAACTGCATTTAATGGCTAATTTAGTTAAATAATCAAATTCTCCACCTTTTAGTACGTTATTTTCATCTAAAACATATACTAATTTTGGGAAAGCAGGAGTTATATATACACCTTGTTCATTTTTAATACCTTCGTATCTTTGTTTTAAGATTTCTTCAATTATTTCAGCAACTTCATATTTATATTCATCATCATCTCTAACATATAAGAATAATGTTACAAAAGGTGCTTGTCCATTTGTTGTCATTAATGTATTAATTTGATATTGAATTGTTTGTACACCTGAAGTTAGATCTTCTTTTTTTCTCATGGTTGCAAAATCTTTAGCTAATAATTCAGCTTCTTGTTCGCTTTTTCCTTCTGCTAAAAAATGTTTTTTATATTTTGCAAAATATTTGTCATATGTAAATCTTAAATATTTACCTAAATGTCTAATATCTACAGATTGACCACCATATTGATTTGATGCAACTGTTGCAATTATTTGTGTGGTTACAGTACAGGCAACTTGAAAACTTTTTGGTGTTTCAACCATTTTACCATTCATTACTGTTCCATTATCTAACATATCTTTTATATTTATTAAACAACAATTAAACATTGGTTGTATAAAATAATCTTTATCATGAAAATGAAGTACTCCATCACGATGAGCTGCTACCACTCTTTCAGGTAACATTAATCTTTCCGCAATATCTTTTGAAACTTCTCCAGCTATTAAATCCCTTTGAGTAGATAATAGAAAAGCGTTTTTATTACTATTTTCTTCTGCAACATCTACATTTTTATTTCTTACTAAAGATAATATTGATTCATCTGTAGTATTTACTTGTCTTAATATTGAATGTTTTTCTCTATATAATATATATTTTTTTGCAAGTTCAAATTTTTTTAAATCCATTAATGAATTTTCAATTATATCTTGTATTTCTTCTATCTCAATTTCTTTTTTATTTTTATAATCATTTTTTATATTTTTAATTATATCATTTATTTGATTTATATTTATTTTTTCTCTACCTTTAACTTCTTGATTAGCTTTTGTTATAGCTAACATTATTTTTTCGCCATCAAATTCTACTTTTCTTCCATCTCTTTTAATAACTAACATCATTTCCTCTTTCTTTTTTTATTTTTTTATTTTTCAAAAAAACTTTTTTTAAAAAAATATTTTTTTATATTTTTATTTTGTAAATATAATATAACTCTTAAGATTATATTTTTCAACAGTAAATAAAAAATGTAATACAATATTTTTTATTAGTATTTTCTTTATTTTAAAAGGAAAATAGCTTTTTCCGTTATTTATTTTTTTTATGACAACTTCATTTTTTATTTATATATTTACAATTTTTATATTTATTACATTTTTATTAAAAAAACTATTTTTTTATAAAAATGTAAAAAAAGTTTTTTACATTTTTATATTTTTTTATTTTTTATTTTAAAATAATCAGTTAACATATTGATATGCTGTATTAATTATATAAGTATAAAAATAACTATATATAACATAAAAGAAGAAATTATTTTTTATATAATTTCTTCTTTCTTATTTTTATCTATTATTAATATATATTTTTTTGAATTTGCTTTTTTTATTATTTTAATATCATCATTGCAAAAGTTAATATTGTTATATTTACTATTGCTATTACAACTATTACTTTTGTAACCCATTTTACCCAAGTAGAATATTCTACTTTAGCTAAAGCAAGTCCTCCCATAATAGCTCCACAAGTTGGTGTAAATAAATTTACTAATCCATTTGCTGCAACCATACCCATTAAAGTAGCTTCTATATTAAAGTTTGCTGAATGAGCAAGTGGTGCCATTATTGGTCCTGAAAGTGCTGCAAGTCCAGATGATGATGGAACTAATATAGATAATCCCACATGTAATATATAATTTATTGGCGCAAAAATCACTGGAGGTACATTTTTTAAAGCATTAGCAGCATTAACTATTATATAGTTATGTAGATAAGTTTCTGTCATTAATACACTTGCTCCTCTAGCAACTGCAATAATTAATACTACAGACATCATTTCTCCACATCCTGCTATAAATGAATCAATTAATTTTTGTTCACCTAATTTATTAATAAGTCCTATTACAATTGAACTTATTAAAAACCATAAAGTTGCTTCTTGAAAATACCATTTTCCTAGTGGTTCTTTTGTTAACCAATTTTCTGTTTTATCAAATATTGTGATTCCAAAGTCTCCCCATGGTATAAATCCTATTATCATGACAATAAATGTTACTGCAAAAACTAATAATGTGACTTTTTGTCTTCCTGTTAATGCAGCTGTTGCTATTTTAGCATTTCTTTTACCATAATGTTCTTTCATATCTTGTTGTTCTTGTAATGAAAGGATTGTTGATCCTTTTTTCTTCATTACTCTTCTTGCATATGCCATTACAAAAATTATTGAAATTAATAATGTTGTAATCCATAAAGCTATACCTATACCAATTATCATTGCTTGATTTATAACTGTACCTTCTGGTAATGCACTTTTAGCTGCGTCTACTATTGCACCAACAGCAAAAGGATTAATTGTTGAACCTAAACATCCAGCACCTGCACCTAATAATACTACTGCTGAAGCAACTAATGTATCCATACCTGCAACAACCATTGCTGCAGATAATAATGCATAAAATCCAACAGTTTCTTCAAGCATTCCATAAGTTGATCCACCTATTGAAAATAAAGTCATTAATATAGGGATTAAAATTAATTCTTTTCCATTTAATTTTCTAATTAAAACTTTTATTCCTGTTTCTAGTGCTCCTGAATCATTAACTATTTTTAAAAATCCACCTAATACTAATACAAATAGACATATATCTATTGCATCAACAAATCCTTTTATAGGTGACATTAATGTACCTGCAAAGCTTGCTTTTACAACACCTGAACCATCAACAATTGTTTGTTCGTTTGTTACTGGATCTTTGATAAATTCAGCTTGTGGTAAAAACACTGTAGATAACGCTAATATAAAAATTAAAATTAAGATTATAGAAAAAGCACTGATTGAAAATTTCTTTTTATTCTTTTTCTTTTCCATTATTTCTCCTTATATACGATTGTACCTGTTTTACCTGATAAAGCATCTTTCGCTTTTTCAAGTGAGGTAATTAAAGCATGTTTACCTGTTTTAGAAACAAATTCTAAACATGCTTCTACTTTTGGAAGCATACTTCCTTTTGCAAATTCATTATTTTCTATATATTGTATAGATTCTGTTAAAGATAATTTATCTAAACCTATTTGATTTTCTTTACCGTAATGGATATATACTTTTTCTACTGCTGTTAATATAACTAATAGGTCTGCATTTATTTTTTCAGCTAATAAAGCACTTGTTTTGTCTTTATCTATAACTGCTGGTACTCCTGTAAATCCATTATCTTCAGATATTACTGGAACACCACCTCCACCGCAAGTAATTACTACATTTCCATTATTAATTAAATCATTGATAATATTTATTTCAACAATTTCTTTTGGTAATGGTGAAGCTATAACTCTTCTATAACCTCTTCCTGCATCTTCTTTAAAAGTTACACCTAATTCTTTTTCAAGTTGTTCAGCTTCTTCTTTTGTATAAAATAATCCAATTGGTTTAGTAGGATCTTGAAAACCTTTATCGTTTTTGTCTACAACAACTTGTGTTACTATTGTTGCAACATTTTTTTGTATATTTCTTTTATTTAATTCTCTTCCAATTAATTGTTGTAAATGATAACCAATATATCCTTGACTCATTGCTCCACATTCTGCAAATGGCATGTTATTTTCATTCATCCCATTATATATCATACCTACTTGTGGACCATTGCCATGACTTACTACAACATCGTTTCCTAATTCAATTAAATCTACTATATTTTTTGCAGCTTCTTTTACTAATTCTAACTGCTCACTTGGTGAATTTCCTAAAGCATTTCCTCCAAGTGCTATAACTATTTTTTTTTCCATTATTTTAAAGTCTCCAACATTACAGCTTTTATTGTATGCATTCTATTTTCCGCTTCTTCAAACACTCTTGATTGACGAGATTCAAATACTTCATCTGTAACTTCCATTTCATTTAATCCAAATTTTTCAGCTATATCTTTTCCAATAGTTGTTCCTGTGTTATGGAAAGATGGTAAACAATGTAAGAATATTGCTTCTTTTTTTGCATTATTCATTAATTCTTTATTAACTTGATATTTTTTTAATAAAGATATCCTTTTTTCCCATATTTCATCTGGTTCTCCCATTGAAACCCAAACATCTGTATAAATTACATCTGCATTTTTTGTAGCTTCTATTGGATCTTCTGTTAATATAATACTTCCTTCAGTTAACTTAGCTATTGTTTTACATTCTTCAACTAAATCACTTGTTGGCCATAAGCTTTCTGGTGCTCCTGCTACAAAATGCATTCCTAGTTTTGAACAAATTACCATTAATGAATTAGCAACATTATTTCTTGCATCTCCTAAAAACACTAATTTTCTTCCTTTTAAATCTCCAAATTCTTCTTTTACTGTCATAATATCTGCAAGCATTTGTGTTGGATGGAATTCATTTGTTAATCCATTCCATACAGGAACTTTTGAATATTTAGCTAATTCATCAACTATATCTTGTCCAAATCCTCTATATTCTATTCCATCATACATACCAGCAAGAACTCTAGCAGTATCTTGTATTGTTTCTTTTTTTCCTAATTGTGATCCTGTTGGTCCTAAGTATGTAACTCCCATGCCTAAATCAAAAGCACCAACTTCAAAAGCACACCTTGTTCTTGTAGAATCTTTTTCAAATATTAAGCATACATTTTTTCCTTTTAAATGTTTATGTTCAATTCCTGCTTTTTTTTCTCTTTTTAAAACTTCTGCAACACTAATTAAATGCCTTATTTCATCAGGTGTATAATCTAATAGTTTTAAAAAATCTCTTCCTCTTAAATCTACCATTCAACTTCCTCTCTTTCAAGTGGCATTGACATACATCTTGGTCCACCTCTACCACGTCCAAGTTCAGCACCTGTTATTTCTAATACTTTAATACCAGCTTTTCTTAAAGCTTCATTTGTCAATGTATTTCTGTGATATACAACTACTACTCCAGGAGCAATTGCTAATGTATTTGAACCATCATTCCATTGTTCTCTTTCTGCAGCAACTTTATCTCCTCCACCACATGGTATTAATGTAACTTTTTTACTTAGATATTTTTTTAATATATCTGCTAATGAGCCTTGTACTTCTGTTACTTTTAATTCTCCATCTATCTTATTTGGTGTTATTTCAAAAACTTGTAATGTACCAACTATTGCTGGATGATATGTAAATGTATATTTATCTATTTGTGTAAAAACTGTATCTAGATGCATAAAAGCTCTTTTTTCAGGGATTTTTATTGCTAATATAGTTTTAATTTTACAATCTGAATTTTTAAACATATTTTTAGCCATTTGTTCAATAGCATCAGCTTCTGTTCTTTGGCTTATGCCAATAGCTAAAGTAGTTTCATTTATATTTAAAACATCCCCTCCTTCTGTTTTCCAGTTATAGCTTCTATCATAATATTGTTTTGTATTTTTATATTCTGGATGATATGCAAATATATATTCAGCATATATACATTCTCTATTTCTTGTTTCTGAATACATGTGATTTAAATTTATACCTTCTCCAACTGAATCAAAATTATCTCTTGTGAAATATAAATTTGGTAAAGGTTTAGTTATAAATTCATCTGGATCTTCAAAATTATCTACTAAGCTTGTATCTGTATTTCTTTTTGAATTTAATTCTCTTACTTGAATGCCAGACATTGTTTTTAATACCATTTCTTTTGTATTTTCAAATGACATTAAAAATTCATACGTTAATTTTTTATACTTTTCAGTATCTACTCCTGCTTCTTCTATAAATTGAGTTATAAATTTTGATTTTATATATCCATCGTTTAATACTTCTGTTATTAAATCTTCTAGATATACGACTTTAACTCCGTTATCTTTTAATAATTTTGCAAAAGCATCGTGTTCTGCTTGTGCATTTGGTAAAAATGGAATATCATCAAACAGTAATTCTTCTAAAGTATCTGGTGTTAAATTTAATAATTCATTACCAGGTCGATGTAATAAAACTGTTTTTAATTTTCCAATTTCACTTGTTACGCGTATTCCCATCTTTTTTCCTTTCTAGATAATCCGCCTATTATTATCTATTAAAAGTATAGTTAATCTAAATTAGTAAAGTCAATCGTTTTTTTATTTTGTAAAGAATTATTAACTTATATTGATTTAATAATAAAAATATATAAAGAAAATATATGCTGCTAAAAATAAAAATATAACAAAAAGAAAAAAATTATATAAAAAAAATAATAGCTATTTGCTATTATTCATCTTTAATATCTACTTTTACATCATCTTTATTTATAACAATTTTAATTTCTTCAGTTTCACCGAAGTTATGATTATTTTTTTCATTTTGTATTTTTGTACTATTTAAATGTGAAGTTCTTTTATTTTTTTTATTTTTCTTTTTAGAATTAGAATATTCATTTTCATCTGTAAGTTCTATTCGCATAGTATCAAACTGATTTTCTTTTTTTAGAGCTTCACCAGATTTTTCTTCTAAAGCTAAATTTCTTTCCATTGTTTTTTTATCTATTTTTGAAGATTTCATTTCTCTTCGTATATTAAGTATTGGGATATTAGCATATAAAGATGGTGCTGCATTTGATCCATCTGGATTTACTGAGTTAGTAAATTTTACATCGATTTTATTTTCATCAACTACAACATATTTTTTTATTACATCTATTATTTCTTGTCTCATTAATTCTAGAAAATCTTGTGAAATATTTGCTCTATCTTGTACTAACACAATATGCAATCTTTCTTTAGCAAGTTTTTTTGAATCATTATTTTTTATTTCTTTATTACCTGTTTGAAATTTAAAATTCTGTTTACTAAAAAAATCTACTAATTTATCCGAAATTTTTTTAAATACATTGTGTTTATCCATCTTATATCCTTTTCTTCTTTATATATTTAAACTTATTTAGTTATGATTATTTTTTTCTAAATATATTTGTAATTTTAGAGAAAAATCCTTCATTACTAGTTGGTATTGTTATATCTACATTTTCTCCTAATACTCTGCGAGAAATTTCAATATATGCTCTTCCTGATGGCGCTTTTTTATCTGTTATAACAGGTTCTCCTTTATTTGTATAAATAATTATACTTTCATCATCTGGTACAACACCTATTAAATCTATTGATAACAATTCTACTATGTCATCAACATCCATCATTTCACCTTTTTTTACCATTTCTGGTCTCAATCTATTTATAATTAATTCTGGATTTTTTATTCCTGCTGATTCTATTAAAGATATAATTTTGTCTGCATCTCTAATAGCTGATATTTCTGCTGTTGTAACAACTATTGCTCTATCGGCACCAGCAATAGCATTTTTAAATCCTTGTTCAATACCTGCTGGACAATCAATTAAAATATAATCAAATTGTTCTTTTAACTCAGTTGTTAATTTAACCATTTGTTCTTCTGTAATTGCAGTTTTATCTCTTGTTTGTGCAGCTGGTAATAAAAATAATTCTTTATATCTTCTATCTTTAATTAAAGCTTGTCTTAATCTACATTTTTCTTCAACTACATCTACAATATCATAAACTATTCTATTTTCTAGTCCCATAACAACATCTAAATTTCTTAATCCTATATCTGTGTCTACTAACGCTATTTTTTTACCTGACAATGCCAGTGCAGCTCCTAAATTTGCAGTAGTTGTAGTCTTACCTACACCACCTTTTCCAGATGTTATTACTATAACTTCTCCCATACTTAATTACCTTTCATTTTTAAACTATAATTAGTTTAAAACATTTATACCATATTTTCAAGATTTTATTTTTACATTTTCTATCTTAATTATATTTATATGTAATTATAAAAAAATGAGTTTAACATAATATTAACCCATTTTCTTTTATTTCTTTTATTTTTTTATTTAACTTTATTTTTAAATTATTATATATTTAATTTTCTCTTGCTAAAATAACTAATCTTTCGCTTGAATCATCATTACAAGTAGATAAAGTAATTTCTCTTTTGCCATCTGTATCTCTTCTCATAAATGAAGTTTCAGAAGGTGAAACATATTTCATATCATAAATTACATATTCTATCGTTGTTCCTTCCATATCTGTTATTTTAACTTTATCACCATTTTTTAAATTTCTATTTTTTGAAAAAAACATATTATTTCTATAATTATGTCCCAAAATAGTTGTATTACCAACTTCATTTACACCATTATCTGTTTCAAGCATTGCAATAGAAATTTCTAATGCTCTTTTACTTGCAGTTTCTAAAATTGGATATTTTATTTTAATTTTTGGTATTTCTAATAATCCAACAACATTATAGTCTTCCATTTTTAATTGAATATTTTTCTTTGCATTTGTTGTTGATGTATTTTCATTATCTAAATTAGGTCTAACTATATCATCTACATTACTCTCATTTTTTTCATTTTCTTTAGTTTTTGATAATTCTGTTAGTTTTTTTTGTAAATTTGTTGCTGTATCATCAGCTTGAGCATTTGTATTATTATCTTTAATAATATTATACGCAATTACACCACCACCTATAATTAATGCAAGTGAAATAATTACTAGTATTATAGTTAATAATATATTATATGTTTTTTCGTTCATATTATTCCTCTTATTTTCTTTTATTTATTAAGTATAGCAGATAATATTTATTTTTTCATTATTTTACTGAAAATAAATATTTTTTTAATAAAAAAATAAAAATAGATAATATTACATTATCTATTTTTAAAATATCTCTTAATTATAATTATTTTCTGTTATTAACGATATCTTTTAAATTTTTTCCAGCTTTGAATACTGGTGCTTTTGAAGATGGTATAACCATTTCTTCTCCAGTTTGTGGATTTCTTCCTTTTCTTTCACTTCTTTTTCTTACTTCAAAAGTTCCAAATCCAACCATTTGTACTTTATCTTCTTTAACTAAAGTTTCTGTTATAACATCAACTAAAGCGTTAATTGTAGCTTCTGTAGCCTTTTTTGTATCTTTTGTTTTTTCGCAAACTGCTGCGATAAGTTCTGATTTATTCATCATTTCCTCCTAATTTTTTATATTTATTTTTAAAGCTTATTGCTTTTTCTTTTGTATATCAAGGTTTCCCTCAATTTAGATATAATATAGCATAGTTTTTTTATTGTTACAAGTGAATTTTTAATTTTTTTTATTTTTTTATTGTTACAAACATATTTCTATAAATTATTTTTTATTTCCATAACCTGCTATAAAACTTAATATATCAACTTCATTACGATTTTCAGGTTTTACTTTTAATATTTTAATAAAAGAGTCTTTGGTTTTAATATATAAGCTTTTTTTATTATATATTTCACTGCCTATATCTATTTTATTTAATATATTTATATCATCTTTATCTAATATCTTTAAAATATTATCTATTTCCGTTTTATTATCCATATATATAGGTATTGCTTT
>CAUUHK010000005.1:0-22933 GCA_963545005.1 uncultured Eubacteriales bacterium
ACAGTAATAGCTTTAACACATTTTGGTTATATTAAAAGAGTTCCAGTAGATACATATCAAAGTCAAAAAAGAGGCGGAAAAGGAATATCAGGAATTTCCACTAGAGAAGAAGATTTTGTTAAAGGTATTTTTATAGCATCTACACATGATCATATATTATTCTTTACTAATAAAGGAAGATTGTATAAATTAAAAGGCTATGAAATACCAGAAGGTAGTCGTACATCAAAAGGAACGGCAATAGTTAATTTAATATCTTTGGAAAGTGATGAAAAAATTTCAGCAATTATACCAATTTCAAAATTTGAAGAAGATAAATATTTAATGATGGCAACCAAAAATGGAACTATTAAAAAAACTAATTTATCTGAATTTGATACTAAAAGACAAACTGGATTAAATGCAATATTATTAGATGAAGGAAATGAACTTATTTCTGTAAGAGAAACTAGTGGTAAAGATAAAATAGTACTTGTTTCTAGAAAAGGTAAATGTATTTCATTTGCAGAAGAAGAAGTTAGACCAATGGGTAGAAATACTAAAGGTGTTAGAGGGATAAATTTAGGTAAAGATGATGAATTAATAGGAATGGAAGTTGCTAATAATGATAATAATACACTTCTTACAATTACAGAAAATGGATTTGGTAAAAGAACTTCTTTGGAAGAATATAGTTTACAAAAAAGAGGTGGAAAAGGTGTATTTACTTATAAGATTTCAAGAAAAACAGGTGAATTAATAGGTATTAGAATAGTTGATGGTACAGAAGATATTATGCTTATTACAAATACAGGAACAATTATTAGATTAGAGGTTAATTCGATTAATATTTTAGGTAGGACAACTATGGGGGTTAAATTAATAAAAACCAATGAAGAATCTAAAGTAGTTAGTATTGAAACTATAGAAGAAGAAAATGAAGAATAAGAATAAAAATAATAAAATACAGATTTTAATATCTGTATTTTATTTATATAATAGATTAAATCCATTTTTATATTTTTGTACTAATTGAAATGTATCATTATATGATAGTGGTGATGCTTTTGCATTATGATTTATAATAGTTCCAACATGTGAAAATAATAATTTACCATGTTTTATGAATAAGACATATGGAGAATAGATGTAAGGTTGATTATCTTTAATACTAAATATTTCTGGTAACAGAGTTTTTAATTTATTAAATTCCTCTACATTATTTTTATTTATATCATCCCTTAAATTAATAGTTATTATTTCCATTTTAAAATCTTTGTTTACATTATCTAAACATGGCAATGCGTAAACACACCAAGGGCAACTCGGAAATCCAATATATACAATTGCATCTTTTTTATTTTCAATAATGTAGTTTAAATTTTCAAGTGTAGCTTTATAGTATATGTCATTTTCAATATTTCTATAGTCTTTTTTTGCATTATATTTTTCTAAACCTAATTCTTTTACATTATTTGAAATACTAAGTTTGATATTTTTAAAATTTTGCTTTGTTACTTGTATTTTATATAATTTAAAAAAGAAAGAAAAAATAAATAAAAATATAATTAAATAAAAGTATGTTTTATTATTAAAAAAATTTTTCATAATACATCCTTAATATTAAATTAGTAAAGTTTAGTTTACTAATTATTACTTAATTTACTAGCTTGATCGGTTGCAATTAAGTTATTTATTAAATCATCAATATCTCCATTTAGGAAATCATCAAATTTATAAATACTTACTCCTATTCTATGATCTGTTATTCTACCTTGTGGATAATTATATGTACGTATTTTTTCACTTCTATCACCAGAACCAACTTGAGATTTTCTATCTGCAGAAATTTCTTTAGCTTTTTCTTGTTCTGCTAAATCATATAGTTTTGCACGCAACATTGTCATAGCGGTTTCTCTATTTTGTAATTGGGATCTTTCATTTTGACATTCAACAACAATACCTGTTGGTATATGGGTCAATCTTACTGCAGATGAAGTTTTATTAACATGCTGACCACCAGCTCCACTAGATCTAAAAACATCCAATTTTATATCACTTGGATTGATTTTAATATCAACATCTTCTAATTCTGGAAGTACAGCAACTGTTACTGCAGATGTATGAATTCTTCCACTACTTTCAGTTTCAGGTACTCTTTGTACTCTATGTACACCACTTTCAAATTTAAATCTACTAAAAGCACCTTTACCTTTTATAAGGAAAGTAATTTCTTTAAATCCACCTAAGCCAGTTTCATTTTCATTTAAAATTTCTAACTTAAAATGTTTTTTTTCAGCATACATTGAATACATTCTAAATAATGTACCAGCAAATAGAGCGGATTCTTCTCCACCAGCACCAGCACGAATTTCAATGATAACATTTTTATTATCATTAGGATCTTTCGGAATTAAAAGCAACTTCAATTGTTCTTCTAATTGAGGTATTTCTTCTTTTTTTTCTAAATATTCTAATTCAGCTAATTCTTTCATTTCTGGATTATTCATTAATTCTTCTGCATCTAATAAATCTTGTTTAGCTTTTTTATATTTTCTATATACCTCAACAATTTCTGAAATGTCACTTATTTCTTTATTTAATTGTACTAATTTTTCAGAATTAGATGAAGTTTCAGGTAATAACAATTCTTTATTCAATTGTTCATATTTTTCTTCAATAATAATTAATTTATCTAACATAATTCTCTCCAAACGTATTTTATCATAAATTGTGAAAAAATAACACTATTAGCAATTTATATATGTATAAATATATAAAAAAATAATACTTATATATTCACAATAAAAATATGTAAGTGTTATAAAGGTGTTAGATAAATCTCATAATATTTATGTTGCTAGGTTTTACATAATTATAACAATTAAAAATAAAATAACTAGCATAAATACTAGTTATTTTGGTGCGGATACCCGGAGTCGAACCGGGACGGGATTTAACTCCCGCAGGATTTTAAGTCCTGTGCGTCTACCAATTCCGCCATATCCGCATAACGAATTGATATATTTATTATATTTATTTTATGATTATTTGTCAATAATTTTATATATTTTTTTTGCATTTTTTGTCGTTATTTCTGAAAGTTCAGCAAGAGAGATATTTTTTACATTTGAAATTTTTTCTGCAACATAATATACATTTTTTGGTTGATTGGTTTTTCCACGAAAAGGAGTAGGTGTTAAATATGGACTATCAGTTTCGATTAATAATTTATCTAATGGTACTAAATTAATAGCATTATCTGGTTTTGCATTTTTAAAAGTTATATTACCACTGAAAGAAATATAATAACCTAATTTTAAACCTTCTTTTATTAAATGTTCATTAAAGGGGCAACAGTGAAAAATGCCTGTGTTTTTGCATGGATATTGTTTTAAAATATCTAACATATCATTTGTAGCTTCTCTTATATGTAGTGCAATAGGTAAATCAAGTTTATTAGCTAATTCTATTTGTTTTATAAGTAAAGTTTTTTGTATTTCTTTTGTTTCTTTTGTCCAATAATAATCTAAGCCAATTTCTCCAATACCCACAACATTTTTATTTTTAGCTAATAATGCTAATTCTTCTATATCTTTATCAAAATTTTTATTGATACTAGCTTCTTCTGGGTGTATTCCAATTAATACATAAGTATTTTCATATTTATTTGCAATTTCTATACCCCTTTTAGCATCTTCTAAATTACATGTAGGTATAGTAATATATTTAACAAAATTATTATTTGCATCAATAATAATTTTGCTAATATCATCAAATTTTTCATCTGTTAAATGACAATGTGTGTCAAATAAAATCATATCTTTCATAAAACTCCTTAAATTAATAAATTAGCAATTGCTATAGCTGTGTTATCTGAATGTGAAATACTAATATCTATATTAGTTTCATATTTTTTTATTTTAGTATTTAAAATATTAACATAAGGTTTTCCAGATGCTAATTTTAAAATTTCAAAATCAGACAATTTGTAATTTATATTAAGATAACTGCTAAACATTTTTATTAATGCTTCTTTACAAGCAAATTTTCCAGCAAGGTGTTCATATTTTTTATTTATATTATTAAAATGAACAAGCTCATTTTTAGTAAAAATTTTGTTTATAATGTTGTTATTTTTTTCTAAAACATATGTAAATTTTTCTATTTCAATAATATCTATTCCTGTATATATTTTCATAAACATATTTTACAACTTATGAAAAAATATATCTACTTTTATACTAAAATGTATAAAAGTAGATATTAATTATTTTATATAAGTATTTAATTCTAAATTTTTATCTAGGTACCAATCTTTGATGAAATCTATTTTAATGAAATCCGTAAAATTTAGTGAAGGTTCTAAAATAACGTTACCTTCGTGATCTAAAACACCCCATTTGTTTTCTCTTGATACTACTAAGTATCCAAATTCATTTTGTATAAAACCATCATCATATATAGGTTTTACTATTTCTTCATTTTTATTATTTTTATATCCTATTTTACCATTTGATTCAAACATATATAAATTGTTTGTTGGAAATATTTCACTTTCTTCTTTTTTATGAAAATTGAATAAGTAGTATTCTAATAATTTTGAATTATTTTCTTTTTTTAATGCAAAAAATCCTTTTTCATTATTTATTTTTGAAATAATTCCTGTTAATTGTAATTGTAAATCCTTATCGTATATATCTACAGTTGATGAATTACTTTTTTCTTGCGCAAAATAGAAATTTCCAGTGTCATTAAAAACAATGTTGAAATATTCTTTTGATAGTGCTTTTAAATTATCTTTTTGTTGTTTAGTTACATCTTTAGATATTGGATATGCTAAAGCTATATTGAATGTATTATTTTCTTGAACGATATATTGATTTACGCCAGCTCTTTTAATTGTTTGATATTTGTATGGTAAAATTTCTTCATTGTTGAATGAAATAATACCTGTTAAATTATTTTTTTGAGCTATAATAGAATTATCTTGAATATCCAATATATTAAAATCAGGTTTTGTAAATACAACTTTTCCTTCTAAATCATATATATTAATTTCGCCTTGTTTTTCTGCAACTATATATTTTAAACTATTAACATTATGTATTTTGTCATAAATTGATTCTAATACTTTTTGTCCAGTAGATGATATAACACCATATTTATCTTCATATTTAACAATATAACATGTATTTTCATTATTTGTAATTGGAATAATTTCTTTATATATATTAGGTATAATCTTTTTATACGTTGCAGTATTTATTACACCGTATAAATTATTTTCTTTTATGATTATTTTATTTTCTATATTTGGAATAATATTTATTTCTTGTAAAGTAGAGTTAAACTTTATATTTCCTGTATAATCTATTAATCCATATAAATTATTTTCTTTATACTTTAGTAAATTTTGATCATATAAATGTGTTGTTTTTGAGTATTCTATTGGTGAAATTTCTTTATATTTTGTTAATATTTCTCTTCGATCTTTATTTACAACTGTTGTTTCAATTTTATTATTTGAATTATTTGAAATAATAAATAAGCCATATTTATTATTTGGTATAATTACCATATTGTTATAAATGTTATCTAAAATAGTATTGCCATTTGTATCAATAACACCCCATTTAGAAGTTTCTTTTAAGTAGGAAGAAAAATACATTATAGGGTTTGTTCTTTTTACTTTATATACTCTCAATGTTTCAAATATTTTAGTAACGCCATAAGAAATTATAAAAATTAGAATAGGTAAAATTATTACTAAAATTACTCTTTTAATATTTAATTTTTGCTTTGTTGATTTAAATCTTTTTCCAGACATTATAACTCCTCATTATAATTTTCATTTGTTATTTTTATTGCTAGATGTAAATATTTTTCTAAATCTAATATTTCGTTTTGTACAGATTGTTCATCCCAATTTAAAAAAATATTTAACTTTATAAATAAATCTTTAAATTCTTTTTTATTTAAGTATCCATTAATATCTATCATATAAAATAAGTTTTTTTGAATTGTTTCATTATTTTTTATATTTTCAAAAAAAGTTAGTTTATTTATATTTTGAATATTAAATAAAGTAGGTATAAATACATTAAATTTATCTATATCAAAAATTTTAATTTTTTTATTGCTATTTAAATGACTAAAATCATCAATATAAAAATTTAATTGTTGTTCGTTTTTTACACAACTTCCTGGTAAAATATTCTTATTTATATCTGCTAAATAAAAGTTATTATCATCTATATTATCATTTAAATTATATTTTAGTAGGTTAAAAATGTATATAAATAAGATAATTAAAAGATAATAATTGAAAGTATAATTTAAAAATAAAGATAATAGTAGTGTAATTATAGTAAATGAAATTATACAAGTACAAATATTTAATTTTAATCTTAATATATCTATTTGCACTACATCTATATTTTCTTTAAATTCTTCATATACATTATATATTTTTTCTATAAAATAAATTTGTATAATATTTAATATTGCTGCAGATAAAATTAACGTAGTTAAATAAAACATATTTATATTAATAGATAAACCTAAACATATTACAATATATATCAAACTATTTAAAATATACATAATTCCAGAATAATAACTTAATCTAAAAATATATAGACCAAAAATAACAGGTAAATAGATGTATATTATAGTAGATAAAATACTTGAATCTATTTTAAGCACAGATCCTATAAATCCCATAAAAGCTAATGTAAATGCAGATATTAATATTATTTCATCTTTAGAATAATAAAAATTATTTTGTAGATTCAATATTATTTTACATATGTTTGTAAATAATTTATATAATACAATATTTAGTATTATAGCGATAAATATATCTATAAAATATAAACAGAAAATATTTAATAAAAATCCTGTAATTGCAATATATGGCATTAAATTATATTGTTCATTCCTATTTTCTATTGAAACTAAAGGTTTTAATATTAGAACTAAACATGTAAAGATAGCAATAAAACCTAAATAATATAATAAATAGTTCCAAACATTAAAAATTAATATTGAAATAATAGATAATATAATGATTGGCAATAATGCAATATTACAAGAATATGCTGCTGTAAAAACAGAAATACTACCAATAGGTATATTTTTATATGTAATTATGTTTAAAAAGAAAAATATTATATTAATACAAAGATAAAATATAATTTTCTTTGTAATATCTAAATAGCTAGTACTTAATTTTAACATGTTGTCCTTACCTTTTGTTTAATTTTATTTAATATATTTTTCTTTAGTATTTACTGTAATTATTATTAAGTTTATTATAAAAAATGAATGAAATCAAGATAAAAAATATTACAATGAATATAAAATTGAAGAATAATGTAATATATAGTAAAATAATAATGAAGTTAATTAAAAAATAAAAAATATTTATTTTAAAAGGAGTGATTTAGATGAAAAAAATATTTTCATTGCTAGTTTTGTTAGGATTAAGTATGAATATCAGTTATGCTTATCCAAAAAACATATACACTGATTTAAAAACAGAAGTATATAAGGAAAGTAATGTCATAATGTCCAATGAGTATAACTATGGGAATGTGTGGCATGATGCTACAAAGAAATTTTCCAGCTATATAGGTGAATTTGAATTTAAAAATACTGTTCTCTATCCAACAATGACATTTAAAGTAGAGGGTGATAAGTATTCAAAAGCATATGTGTTTCTTGTAGGAATAGATAAACAAGGAAATAAAAAAATATTAGGAAGCCTGATAAACATAAATTCAAATTCAGAAATAATTATTAGGAATATTCCTTATTATGAAAAATATAATATTGAATATATATTAAATGTGAATAATGTAAGCGCAACAAATTATGGAGCAAGATTAATGTGTTGGTCTTACTAACAAATGCACACTTTTATGTGTGCATTTTATTTTTATAAAAATATTGACAAAAAATATATTTATTTGTTATAGTATTTGTGTAATGGAGAGGTGGCCGAGCGGTTGAAGGCACCAGTCTTGAAAATTGGCATAGGTGAAAGCTTATCGTGGGTTCGAATCCCACCCTCTCCGCCATTACATCGCGGGGTGGAGAAGTTGGCATCTCGTCGGGCTCATAACCCGAAGATCGTAGGTTCGAGTCCTACCCCCGCTACCAGATTTATTAAGAGATTGGAGAATTAATCCATCTCTTTTTTTTACGTAAAAAAAAATTCATTTGAAAATTTTTAAAAATGACATATTTATATATTTCTTGATTTATTAATATATAAATATGGTATAATAAATATATTATTAATGGAGGAATTATATGAAAGAAGGAAAAGTTGTATTAATAGGCACTGGTTTTGTTGGAATGAGTATGGCATACACTATGCTAAATAGAGGTGGAGTTAGTGAATTAATTTTAATTGATATAGATGAAGAAAAAACAAAAGGTGAAGAAATGGATCTAAATCATGGAATTCCCTTTGCACCACAAAAAATGATTATAAAAGCAGGTAATTATGAAGATTGTAAAGATGCACAAGTTATTGTAATAACAGCTGGAGTAGCACAAAAACAAAACGAAACTAGATTAGAATTAGCGGAAACAAATGCTAGAGTTATGAAGAGTATAGTTCAAAATATTATGAAAAGCGGTTTTAACGGTGTTATAATAGTAGCAAGTAATCCAGTAGATTTAATGACTTATATAGTTGCAAAAGTTTCTGGGTTACCTAAAAATAAAGTGTTTGGCAGTGGGACTATTTTAGATTCAGCTAGATTAAGATATATTTTATCTAAACAGCTGAATGTATCTGCTAAAAATATACATGCATACGTAATGGGAGAACATGGCGATTCTTCATTTGTTCCATGGGAACATACGTATATGGGATGTAAAAAAATTACTGAAATAGTCACAGATATTCGTGAATTAAATTCTGTACATAAAGAAGTAGTAAATTCTGCTTATGAAATTATTGATAGAAAAAAAGCTACATATTATGGAATTGGTATGTCATTAAGTAAATTAGTAAAAGCAGTGTTAGATAACGATAATTCCATTGTAACAGTTTCAGCATATTTAGATAATGGGGAATATGGGCAAGATGATATATATATAGGAGTTCCTGCAATAATTAATGAAAACGGTGTAAGAGAAATTTTACATTTAGAATTATCTGAAGGAGATAAAGCGAAATTAAATAATAGTAGTAAAGTTATTAAAGAAAAGATATTAAATTTATTAAATAAAATAATTGACGAATAATATATAATAAGAAAATAAAAGTCAAATCGTATTTTTTGACTTTTAAACTTATTATATAGTATAATCAAACGAGAAAACAAAAGGAGGAAAATATGAAAAGAACTTTTCAACCAAAAAAAAGACACAGAAGTAAAGTTCATGGTTTTAGAAAAAGAATGAGTACAAAAAATGGTAGACTTGTTTTAAAAAGAAGAAGAAATAAAGGTAGAAAAAGACTTTCTGCATAATTAGGTATAAATAATGAAAAAAAGAGTATCAATTAAAAAAAATTATCAGTTTAAACATATATTAAACAAAGGGAAAAGAAAAAATAATAAAATAACTAATATATATATATGTAATAATAAAGTCCAGGAAAATCGAATAGGAATTGCAATTAGTAAGAATATCAAAGGTAGTGTAACTAGGAATAGAATAAAAAGATTGGTAAGACAGAGTTGGTATGATTTAAGAAATAATACAAAGAAAGGTTATGATATTATTATCTTAGTAAAATATTATAATCCAAATTTTAAACAGAAACAGTTTTTTAAAGAAATAGAAGAAAATTTAAAAAATGAAAATATTATATAATCTTAATGTATGAATATCTTTAAGTATATAATATTTTTTTAATAGACAAAGGAGAAAAATGAAAGCATTATATCTATTTATAATTAATATATTAGGTCTTGTTTTAAATTATATTTACAATGTTATAGGAAATTATGGTTTTGCAATAATCATATTCTCTATATTATTAAAAATATTTACATTACCTATGACACTATCACAAAAAAAAGGTAGCTTAAGAAGTTCTGAATTATCTAATAAATCACAGGAATTACAAAAAAAATATAAAAATAATCCACAAAAATATCAAGAAGAATTAGTAAAACTATATAGGGAAACAAAAGTAAATCCATTATCAAGTTTGTTATTTTTTATTTTATCAATATATATAATTATATGTATGTATGGTTTAGTTCAAAATCCATTAACATATATGAGAAAAGTAGAGCAAACAAAAATAGAAACATATAAAAATAAATTAAATGAAGAAAATGAAAATAATAAAAGAAATATTTTTCAAGAAATAGAAATAATAAAAGAATATGGAAATCAAGATAATGATGTTAATGTTAATATGAAATTTTTAGATTTAGATTTAACTATGATTCCAGCTAAAAATTTAAATAAAGAAAAAGCATTAAGTTTTGAAAATATAAAAATATTAATTTTACCAGTTGTATATATATTACTAGCTATTTTGAATACTTTTATTTCTACAAAGGATTTAGAAAAAATGAGTAATCAAAATAAAAAAGAAACAAAATCAGGTGAAGAAGATTTTTCAAGTGCTATGCAACAAGCAAGTAAAAATATGATATATATAACACCTATATTGATATTCTCATTAACTATGAATTCACCACTTGGTTTAGCTTTATATTGGTTAGTTTCTGCTATTCTTACACTTGTTGAAAGATATATAATTAATTATGTAATGAAAAATGATCCAGAAATGAAAAAATATATGGAAAATTTTGAAAAAAGACATAAAGAGCAAGTTGTAGAAATAAAAAAATTGAAGAAGAAAAATTAGAAGCACAAAAAGATGATAATAATGAAATAGTAGAATTAAAAGAAGATAGTGATTTTAAAAATACAAAAAAAAGTAATTCAAAAAAAAATAATAAATCTAAAAAGAAATAGTTTCAGAAGGAGTGAATATGGAAAAAAATATTTTTCATGGTAGAACAAAAGAAGATGCAATTTCACAAGCTGAAAAAGAATTAAATAAAGATAGAAAATTTTTAAATGTAAAAGTTATTGAAGATTCAAGTAATAAAATGTTTTTCAGTATATTAGATCAAAAAAATATTACTATAGAAGTTACAGTAAATGAAGAAGCAGAAAGAAAAATACAAAAATTACAAGAAAAAAATAATAGATTAAAAAGTATTTCAAAGGAAAATATAGAAAAAAATGTAGATATAGTAAGAGATTTTTTTTATAATTTACAAAATGTTGAAAATAAAATAAATTATACAATTGATATAAAAGAAAATATAATATATGTTAATTTAAGTTCAGAAAATACTGCGAAACTTATAGGAACAGGTGGAAAAAACATAAATTCATTTCAAAATTATTTAAACACAATGGTACAAAATAGATTAAAAATATGCACAAAAATAGTTGTAGATGTGGATGGATATAAAGAAAGAAGAAAAGAAAAAATAATGAATTTAGCAGAAAATGCTATTAATTCAGTTTTATTAAGTAAAAAAAGTTTAGAATTAGAGCCTATGAATTCTTATGATAGAAAAGTTATACATGACGTGGTACAAAATTATCCGGAAGTGTATTCTGAAAGTATAGGAAATGAGCCTAATAGAAAAGTTGTAATTAACATAAAAAAATAGTATAATATAAAATATTAATATATAAAGCGAAGTGAAAGTTAGCTATAGTTAAATCACGGTAGTTTTATATATTTTTTTGTAGGAGGAATTATGAATGATAATGATACTATTGTAAGTATATCAACAGCACCAGGAACAGGTGGAATAGGAATAATTAGAATTTCTGGAAATAATGCTTTTGAAAGTATACTAAAAATATTTAAATCAAACAAAATAAAAAAAATTGAGGATATAAAAGCAAATACTATTAATTACGGATATATTATAGATAATACCAAAGATAATGAAATAATAGATGAAGTATTAGTATCTTTTTTTAAAAATCCACATAGTTACACTAAAGAAGATGTTGTTGAAATTAATTCACATGGTGGTGTAATAATTTTAAATAGAATATTGGATTTATGTTTAAAAAATGGCTTAAGGTTAGCAGAATCTGGAGAATTTACAAAAAGAGCATTTTTAAATGGTAGAATTGATTTAAGTAAAGTTGAAGCAATAGGAAGTTTAATAAATGCAAAAAGTGAAAATGAAGCTAGAGTATCTGCTAAGTTGTTAAAAGGAAAATTAAAAGACAGAATACATAATTCTAAAAATTCGTTATTAGAGTTATTAATGTATTTAGAAGTAAATATAGATTATCCTGAATATGATGTTGAAGAAGTAAGTGAAAAGAAAATTAAAAAAGTAATAGATGACGAATATGAAAAATTCAAAAATTTACGATCTACATTCGATATTGGAGATAAAATACGAGAAGGCATTAATATAGCAATAATAGGTAAGCCAAATTCTGGGAAATCTTCACTATTAAATTTATTATTAGATAAAGAAAGAGCTATAGTAACAGAAATTCCAGGTACAACAAGAGACACCATTGAAGAAATAATCAATATTGATGGCATGCCTGTAAAAATAATAGATACTGCAGGAATAAGGAGTACTGATGATATAGTTGAAAAAATAGGGATAGATAAAGCTATAAAAGTATTAGATGAAACTGAAATAGTTGTTTCAATATATGATGGATCAAACAAATTAGATGAAGAAGATTACAAAATTATTGATTTGTTAAAAAATAAACAAAATTTATATATATTAAATAAAAAAGATTTAGGACAAAATATAACAAAAGAGGAATTTAAAGAAAAAATAAAAGAAAAATATAATATTAATAATATAAATGTTATAGAAACTAGTTTTTTAAATTTTGAAGATGTAGTTAATGTTATAAATAGTTTAAAAATAATGTTACCAAAAATAATAATTAATAAAGATAATGATTTAATAATAATACATGAGAGACATAAAAAAATAATTAGTGAAATAATATTATTAATAGAAAAAATACAAAAAAATATAGGAAATATACCTCAAGATATGATATCATTAGAAATTCAAGAAATAATAAATAAGTTAAATGAATTAACAGGTGAAGATGTAAAAGATGAGGTAATAAGTAAAATTTTTGAAAATTTTTGCTTAGGGAAATAAGGAGTATATATGTATAATGCGGGTAAATATGATATAGCAGTTATAGGAGCAGGGCATGCTGGATGTGAAGCAGCCTTAGCTTGTGCTAGATTAGGACATAAAACATTGCTTTTTTCAATTAGCTTGGAAGTAATAGGGAATATGCCATGCAATCCAAATATTGGTGGAACATCTAAAGGTCATTTAGTAAGAGAAATAGATGCATTAGGTGGTGAAATGGGTAAAGTTGCAGATAAAACTGCAATTCAAATAAAAATGTTAAATAGTAGTAAAGGGCCAGCTGTTCATTCTTTAAGAGCACAAATAGATAGAAAAAAATACCATGAAGAAATGAAAAAAGTTATAGAAAAACAAGAAAATCTATATTTAAAACAAGCTGAAATAAAAGAAATATTAGTGGAAAATAAAAAAGTAGTAGGAGTTGTTACAAGTTTAAATACAAAATATGAAGTAAAAGCCTGTATTTTAGCAACAGGAACATATTTAGATGGAAAAATATATATTGGAGATAATATAATTCAATCAGGACCAGATGGAACAGCTGCATCAGTAAATTTAGCGAAACAAATACGTCAATTAGGAATAGGGATGCAAAAATTTAAAACTGGAACGCCTGCTAGAGTTAATCAAAGATCTGTTAATTTTGACAGAATGGAAGTGCAACCAGGAGATGAAATTTGTGAAACATTTTCATTTGAAACTGAAGAACCAATAATAAATAAAGTGGATTGTTTTTTGACATATACAACAGAAGATACAAAAAATATAATAACAAAAAATATACATCGTTCACCGTTATATAGTGGTACAATTGAAGGAATAGGACCAAGATATTGTCCATCTATAGAAGATAAAATTATGCGATTTGCAGATAAAGAAAGACATCAAATTTTTATTGAACCTATGGGATTAGATACATATGAAATGTATCCACAAGGGCTTTCTTCATCATTCCCAGAAGAAGTACAACATGAGATATATAAAACAGTACTAGGATTAGAAAATGTAGAGTTTACAAGACCTGCATATGCTATTGAATATGATTGTTTTAAACCAGAAGAATTAAAATTATCTTTAGAGTTAAAAAAGATTGAAGGGTTATATGGTGCTGGACAAATAAATGGTACATCTGGTTATGAAGAAGCTGCAGCTCAAGGTTTAATAGCTGGAATAAATGCAAGTAGAAAAATTGAAGGTAAAGAACCTATTATTTTAAGAAGAGATGAAGCGTATATAGGTGTATTAATAGATGATATATGTACAAAAAGTACATATGAGCCATACAGGATGATGACATCTAGAGCAGAATATAGATTACTTTTAAGACAAGATAATGCAGATGAAAGATTAACAGAATTAGGATATAATATTGGATTAATTAATGATGTTAGATATAATAAATATGTAAATAAACAAAAGCAAATTGCAGAAGAAATAAAAAGAGTAGAAAATACGTTAATTAAATGTAGTGATGAAAATAATAATATTTTAGAAAAAATAGGAAGTTCTAGATTAGAGTTTAGTACAAAATTATCTGATTTATTAAAAAGATCTGAACTAAATTATGATAATTTAAAAGATTTAGATCTAACACGACCTAAATTAGATGAAAATATATTTAAACAAGCTGAAATAATAATTAAATATGAAGGATATATTAATTTACAAAAAAAACAAGTAGAATCTTTTAAAAAATTAGAATTAAAACAAATACCTCAAGATTTTGATTATGATAGAATTCAGGGTATTAGATTGGAAGGAAAAGAAAAGTTAAAAAAATTTACACCACAAACAGTAGGACAAGCAAGCAGAATTTCTGGCGTTTCTCCAGCAGATATAACAGTATTATTATTATATTTAGAAACGTATGGTAAAAAATAGAGGAAATAATGGAAAAAATTGAGTTTAAAAATAAATTAATGCAAATTCTAAAAAAAAATAATATTCATATACAAGAAAGAAAACTAAAAGATGAAAAAATAGAAAAATTGTATAAATATATGAAATATATTTTAGAAATAAATAATAATATAAATGTTACAGCTATAAAAGATGAAAATGATTTTATAGTTAAACATATTATTGATTCTATATATATAGATCAATTTTTAGATATATATTGTAAAAAAGATAAGCTAATAAATTTTTTAGATATAGGAACAGGTGGAGGATTTCCATTAGTACCGATTCAAATATTAAATGAAGATAACATAATTGCAACGGGTTTAGATAGTATATATAAAAAATTAAATATAGTAAAAAAATTTAGTAGTAATATAAATATTTTACATGGAAGATGTGAACAATTAGCTCATATTGATAAATATCGAGAAAAGTATGATGTAGTAACATCAAGAGCTGTTGCTGAAATAAATAAAGTAATTGAATATATGGTTGGTTTTGTTAAAATTGGTGGTATTTTAATCATAATGAAGGGAAAATTAGAAAATTTAGATAAAACATTGCTTACAAAATTTGGATTAGAAACAATAAAAATTGAGGAATATAAGATAAATGAATTAAATAGGAGTATATATATTTTTAGAAAACGTAGTAAATTAAAAAATATTTATCCTAATAAAAATAGTAATTTTTATAAAATTTCTAATGAATGATAAATAAATTTATATAAAAAATAATAGAATATTATAAACAACAAGAAAATTAAATTTCTTGTCGTTTATTATTTAAACTTATATTAGAAGATAAGTTTAAATAAATAATTATTATATTACGACCAGACTTATGTATGTTTAAAAATAAAAACATTTAAAAATTTTTAATTTATTTTGGAGTGAATTGAATTATTGAATTGATACTTTTTTTGTGATATATTGCATATAATAAGGAGAAAAAAATTGGGAAAAATAATAGCGATAGCTAATCAAAAAGGGGGTGTAGGGAAAACTACTACATCAGTAAATTTATCTACAATTTTAGCAATGAAAGGAAAAAATGTTGTTTTAATTGATGCAGATCCACAAGGAAATGCAACAGGAGGACTTGGAATAAATAAAAATTCAGGTAATTCTTTATACGATGTTTTAATTTCAGATATTAATTTTAAAGATACTTTACAAAAAACAAGAACAAAAAACTTAAGAATATGCCCTTCAAATATTAATTTAGCAGGTGCAGAAGTTGAATTAGTTTCATTAATGTCGAGAGAATATAGACTTAAAAATAAATTAAAAAATATAATTGATGAAGTTGATTATATAATTATTGATTGTCCACCTTCTTTAGGACTAATAACTTTAAATGCTTTAACTTGTGCTGATAGTGTTTTAATACCAATACAATGTGAATATTATGCTCTGGAAGGATTAACACAGTTAAGCAATACAATAGGATTAGTTAAGAAATTTTTGAACGATAAATTACAGATTGAAGGTGCAGTACTTACTATGTATGATGCAAGAACAAGATTGTCAAATCAAGTAGTTGAGGAAGTTAAAAAATATTTTGGAAATAATGTATTTAACACAATAATACCAAGAAATATTAGATTAACAGAAGCACCAAGTTATGGTATGTCTATTGTAGAATATGACGATAAATCAAAAGGTGCGGAAAGTTATATAGAATTTGCAGATGAATTAATTGAAAAACACATGAATGAATCAAAAGAAAAAGAGGAGAATTAAATGAATAAAAAAGGTGGATTAGGAAAAGGTATTGGAGCTTTATTTAGTGATAATTCCATAAATATGGATAATAATTTAGATAATACAAAAAAAGAAGCAAAAACAGAAAATATTGTAAATAAAATTGAAGAAGTTTCTAATGACGTAGTAAAAGAAATTAAATTAGTAGATATTGTACCAAATCAAAAACAAGCAAGAAAAGTATTTGATAAAGATAAATTAAAGGAATTATCTGATTCAATAAAGATGTTTGGAGTAATTCAACCTATAATTCTAACAAAAACAGGTGATTATTATACAATTATTGCTGGAGAAAGAAGATGGAGAGCTTCAAAATTAGCTGGACTTAAAACTATTCCAGCAATCATAAAAGAAAATGATATTGAAAAAAATGATCAAATTTCTTTAATTGAAAATGTTCAAAGAGAGAATTTAAATCCAGTTGAAAGAGCAAAAGGTATAAGAGAATTAATGGATAAATATCATTTAACGGGAGCTGCTTTATCTGAAATTACTGGAATGAATATGACAATGATTTTTAATGCCATTAAAATATCTAAAATTGAATCAGATTTACTTGACATAATGCAAAATGCTGGCATGTCTGAAATAGGTTGTATTACAGTTAGTGATCTTAGCGATTATGACGAAAGAAAAGAATTTATACTTTACATAATTGAAGATGGTTTAAGTATATCACAAGCTAGAAAAAGATTATCTGTTTTAGATAGAAAAAAAGAACCAATTAAAAAATTACCAATTTTTAAAAATATTGAAAATGAATTTTCACAATATTTTGGAAATAAGGTAGAATTAAAAGTAAGTGGTGGTAAATCGCAAAAAGGAAAAATAATTATCAATTATGATACAGATGAAGATTTAGAAAGAATATTAGGATTAATAAGATAAAAAATATAAATTTTGACAAAAATATAGCTATATAATAGTATAATAATTGAAAAAGTATTAAATTAATGGAGAAAATATGCTAATAAAAGAAATAATTAATATGGTAGATGGTGAATTACTTTGTGGTTCCTATGAGGCAAGTATAGAAGAAATAAAACAGGATTCACGAACAATTCAAAAAGGTGATACATTTATATGTTTTATTGGTGAAAATATGGATGGTCATGATTTTTTACCAGATGCTATAAAAAGTGGTGCATCAGTTTGCATTGTATCAAGAAAAGATATAAAACTATCTGAAGATACAACAATATTATATGTTGAGGATACAACAAAAGCTTTGAATGAACTTATTTCATACAAATTTAGTGAAATGAAAATACCTGTAGTTGCCATAACAGGAAGTGTTGGAAAAACATCAACAAAAGAATTAATAGCAGATATTTTGAGTAATGCACTAAAAACTTTTAAAAGCCCAAAAAATTTTAATTCATTAAGAGGTTTACCTTTAGCTTGTAGTAGTATGACAGTAGATACTGAAATAGCAGTTGTTGAAATGGGAATGAATCATTTAAATGAAATTTCTACATTATCTAAAATTATAAGGCCTAATATAGCTTTAATAACAAATATAGGTTCATCACATATTGGTATATTAGGAAGTTCAGAAAAAATATTGGAAGCAAAACTTGAAATAATTGATGGATTAAAAGAAAATGGAATATTATTTTTAAATAATGATGATCCTTTATTACATGAATATGTTCAAAAAATAAAAAAAGAAAAAAAATCTTTACCATATTATATTACAACATATGGAATCAAAAATAATTCTGATATAATGGCTACAAATATTCAAACAGATGGTGATTATACGGAATTTGAAGTAGAAATTTTAGATAAAAAAGAAAAATTTAAAACAAATATAGTTGGCATGCATAATGTATATAATGCATTAGCATCAATAGCTATAGCTAAAAGTTTAAATGTTACATCAGAAGATATAGAAAAATCTTTAATGAATATGAAAAAAACCGCAAGAAGAATGGAGAAGTTTGTTACTTATGCAAATATGATTATATATGATGATTCATATAATGCTAGTTATGAATCGATAAAAGCAGCTATGGATTTAATAAAAAATAAAAAATATTATGGTAGAAAAGTAGCTATATTAGGAGATATCTTAGAATTAGGAGATTTTGCAGAATACTATCATAAAAAAGTTGGGGAAGAATTTTTAAAAAATGACTTTGATGTTCTTATAACTGTTGGGGAAAATAGTAAATTTATTGAATCATATGTTAAAGAAAATAAAGGTAAAAAGGATGTATTAACATATCATTTTGAAACAGTTGAAGAAGTGAATGACGATATTTCAAAAATTTTAAAAAAGGATGATATAGTTTTAATAAAAGCGTCAAATGGTATGCATTTTAATAAAATAGCAGATTTTTTGAGAAATTATGAAGTAGATCCATGTCATCTAAAATAATTTAATCAAGATAAAGGAACTTAAATAGAAAAAATTAATAAACAAAAAAACATTTTGAATTATCAAAATGTTTTTATTTATTTGCTTGAAAACTTTCTTTTAAATTTTTATATATTTCTATATCTTGTTCTTTAAAATTTTTTGGTAAAATTAGATTTGTTTTAATGATTAAGTCACCTCTTGTACCATCTTTATTTATATAACCTTTATTTTTTATAGTAAATTGTTTATTTTGAATTGTTTGTTTTGGTATTATAAAATTAATTTCTTCATCAAATAAATCAATTTTTATATTTTTACCTAATACATAATCCCAAGGATATAAATTTTCTAAAACAGTTAAAATGTTATTTTCTAATTTAATATTTTTATTATCATCAATTTTTATAGTTATATATAAATCTTTAAAAATAATATCATTATTGGCGTCAAATATTTTTATCGCATCAGAAAGTTTAATAACTTCATTATCTAATATTCCTGCAGGTATTAAAACATTTTGTTTAATATTTTTACCATTTAGATTTTTTAAAATAATTTGTTTTGATACTCCTTTGAAGGCTTCTTCAATCGAAATATGAATTTGAGTTTGAATATTTTCTTTTTCAGGTACAATATTTACAGATTTATTGTTCACAAATTTATAAGGTAAAGTATTGAAAAAATCTCCAAATAATAAATCTAATATCTCATCTTTTATATTTTTTTCTCTTTTAGCTTCTTTATATGTTTTATTTTTTGATTTAGATCTTTCAATTATAGTTAGCCACATTTTATCATAATGGCGTTTTTTTTCTGGTATTGAAAGAATGTTATATGCTTCAGAAATATCTTTAAAAATTTCAGAAGTATCATTATTAGATAAGTCGGGATGATACTTTTTAGCTTGATTTTTGTAGGCAATTTTAATTTTTTCGCTATCATAGGTAATATCATTTAATCCTAATATCTTGTAATAATCTTTAAATACCATAAATCCCCCTTGCTAAAAATATTATAACATGAAAAAAATTGAAATCAATATTTATTTTTTAAAAAAGGATTGCTATACTTTATATAAATAAATATAAGAGGGAAAAATGTTTAAAAAATACAATGAGATAGACTTTTATAGTAATGAAGTACTAAAAACATATAATTTGAATGAAAAAATGAGATATCAACTATCTATATTAGATTCATTAGATGCTTTTACTAGAAAACATAGTGAAAATGTAGGAAATTTAACGTGTAGATTATGCGATAAACTTGGGTTAGATGAAGGGTTTATCATTTATTGTACTATGTGTGGTTTTATTCATGATATTGGAAAAATATTTGTTCCACCAGAAATATTACAAAAAGCAAGTAAGTTAACAGAAGATGAATATACTATTATGAAAAATCATACACTAATTGGATACAAAATGTGTATGAATGATCCAGAACTGAGACCATATAAGGCAGGTCCTATTTATCATCATGAAGCATTAGATGGGACAGGTTATCCAAAAGGATTATTAGCTGATGAAATATCATATGAAGGACAAATTATTAGAGTAGCAGATGAATTTGATGCTATAACTAGTAAAAGACAATATAAAACTCATATTGGAATAGTAGATACATTAAAAATATTAATTGAAAATTCAAAAGCAACAGAATTTAGTAGAAAACCAAAAGGATATTTATTTAAACCTGGAAAAAATGATAAAAAAATTGTAAAAGCATTAATTAAACTTATAATAGAAGATACAGAAATTGAAATTTTTAATAAAACTGAATATTTAGAATATTTATATAGAGAAAATAAAAGATATTCAGATGCATATAAATATTATAATAAAATGCTAAATGCGAAAACAGCTGATGAAAAAACTTATTTTAATCAATATGCATCTGGATTTTTAATAGAAATTGAAAAAGTAGAGGAAATACCAATTTATGTCAAAGATATTGAAAATGCTATTAATCAGAGAAAAGATGAAATAGATAATTTAAAAAAAGAGCTAAAAAAAATAAAAGGTTTAAGAGTTTAAATATATTAAAACTAAATAGAATAATCGAAAAGAGTCTGCAAAATGCAGATTTTTTTATCTTAAAATGCATTAATATAAAAAATAAAAATAAATTCATGAAATTTTAAAATATATGGTATAATTTTCTGTGTAGGAGGGAAAATGTTAGAATTAAAAAATATTTGTTATTCAAGAAATAATAAAGATATACTTAAAAATATAAATATAAATATAGCGACAAATACATTTGTAGCTATAACTGGTCCAAATGGTTCAGGAAAATCGACTCTTGCTAAAATAATTATGGGTATAGAAAAGCCAGATTCTGGTAAAATTATATATAATAATGTTGATATCACTGAAATGTCAATAAATGAAAGAGCAAAATTAGGAATTTCTTTTGCATTTCAACAACCGGTAACTTTTAAAGGAATTACGGTTAAAAAGTTATTAAATGTAGCAGGTGGAGAAAATAAAACTAAAGAGGAATTATGTAACACTTTATCTAAAGTGGGATTATGCAGTGAAGAATATATAGATAGAGAATTAGATACAAAATTATCAGGCGGTGAATTAAAAAGAATTGAAATTGCAAGTATTATAGAAAAAAAAGGTAATTTGAATATTTTTGACGAACCAGAAGCGGGTATAGATTTATGGAGTTTTAGAAATTTAGTTTCAATTTTTAATGAAATAAAAGAAAATAGGACTACATTGATTATTTCACATCAAGAAAGAATTTTAAAAATTGCTGATGAAATAATCGTAATAAATAAAGGTGAAGTAGAAAAGAAAGGGCATTTTAATAATTTGAATTTAAATAATGAGGGTGTAAATATTTGCGACAAATTGAATGAATGTTATGGAAATAAAGATGAAGTTTAATATAAAAAATACTTTAAATGATGAAAATGCATATAAAATAATAAATGACGTATCCAATGTAAATATTCTAGAAAAAAACATAGGTGCAATTAATATAAGAAAAAATGGTAAAAGTTGTTATAGAACTTCTACGGAAAATGCAAAAATTGAACAAATGGAAGATAAAGATGGATTAATAATCACTGTAAAAGAAAATACACCATATGAAATAATACAAATACCAGTTGTTGTTTCTGTTGGAGATTATACTGACACTGTATATAACGATTTTATAATTAAAGAAAATAGTAATGTTTTAATTATAGCAGGGTGTGGAGTTCATAACTGCAGCGATAAACAAAGTTCACATAATGGAATACATAGATTTTTAATAGGAAAAAATTCTAAAGTTAAATATATGGAAAAACATATAGGTTATGGTGATAAAAAAAGCTTAAAAATTTTAAATCCAATTACTGTATTGCATTTAGATGAAAACAGTTATTTTGAAATGGAAACAATACAATTAGGTGGCGTAAATACAAGCAATAGGGTAACTAGGGCGGAATTAGATGAAAACTCAACATGTATAATAACAGAAAAAATTTTAACAGAAGATGATGCAATAACAAACACAGAATTTTACATGAATTTAAATGGAAAAAATTCATCTGCTAAAATAACTTCACGTTCAGTAGCTTGTGAAAATTCAAGTCAAACATTTTTATCAGATGTTAAAGGAAATAATAAATGTTATGCACATATTGAATGTGATGCTATAATTCAAGATAATGCTAAAGTAACAGCAATTCCAAAAATTACAGCAAATGTTGTTGATGCGAATCTTATACATGAGGCATCGATAGGTAAAATTGC
>CAUUHK010000006.1:0-16513 GCA_963545005.1 uncultured Eubacteriales bacterium
CTTCTTGTTTTTTTAATATATCAAAATCTATTAATTCTTTATCTTCTATTTTTTCTTCATTTTCTTTGATGTTAATTTTATCTTCATTGTCTTTATCTATTTTTTGTGTTACTTCAGTATCTTCTAATTTATTTTCTAGTTCCTTATCCAGAAGTTTTTCTTCTGCTTCTTCTTTTAATTCTTGTTCTACTTTTGCTACTTCTTCTTCATCTACATTTATTTTAATATCTTCTAATTCTTTATCATTATAATCTACATCTTGCTCATTAATTATTTTAATATTTATACTTTCTTCTATATATTCATTTTCTTTATCTAGTTCTTGTTCTTGTTCTATTTTTATTTTATAATTATTGTCTATTACATTATCTATATTATGTTTTTTCATTATTTTAATTATTAATTAATATATATTTTAATATTTATATATTTTCATATTTATCTCTTTTAGATAAATATCCTTTTAATTTATATTCTATATATGCATAGGGTTTTAATAGATTAATTAAAAATTTATTTGTTTTATCTTTTATTTTATTAATATTTATTTGTTTTCCAGATAAAAATGCACTTAATAAATATTTTTTAATATAATGTGTTCGAGTTTTTTTATTTATTTTACATATACCTGTTTCAAACGGAAATGAAAAGAAATTTTCAAAATATTTAAAATATCCTTTTGGATTTAATAAATATTTTTTTTCTTCTTCTGTTAATATGTTATTTAAAATTTCATCATCTAAATATATATTATTATCTATTATATATATATTATTTATTATTTCATTATTTAATTGAGTTTGATCTAAATTACTTTCTTCATAATATTTAATAATATCATTAAAACAAAATACATACCCTCTTTTATCTAATAAATTAAATATATCTTTTTTTGTAATATATGTTTCATTTTCTTGAAGTAATAAATTTACTTTTTTTCGAATATTATTATTATATACAATTGTATAATTTTCTAAATTTTCATCACCCTCTAAGTTAAATTTACTTAACATTATTTCAAACATATTTAAATTTTGATTTAGATATTCGTCTGTAAACACATTACTTTTTAAAGTATTATATGTTAAAACTTTTTCTTCTTGATTTTCTAGTATCTCGTATTTTTTATTTACAAAAACAAAACCGTAAATATTTGGTAATGGAAAAATATTTTCTTTTACTTTTCTTAAACCATTTTGAGTAAAATATTCATTATCTTTACATTCTAATACATATGCTCCTTCAGATGATTCAATTAAATAATTAAGGCATTCATTTTGTTTTAAATTTGGTATATGTATATATTTTATTTTTAAATCTTCTAAATTTTCAAAATATTCTACTATTTCATATATTTCATCTGTTTGGCCATTATTTAAAATTAACCATTCTAAATTTAAACCATATCCTGAATTTTGTATTAAAGATTCATATATTTTTGTAAGTCCTTTATCATTATTATTAGTTTGAGTTATTATTGAAATTAATTCATTATCCATATTTATTTTTCTCCATTAAATAGCATTTCTAGTTTATTTAAAATCTTTTCATTTTCTAATAATTTATCATTTGAAATATATTGTTTTTTCTTAGTAGAAAATCTTTCATAATTTAAAATTTCTTGTCTGCTTTCTCTTATCTCTTGATAAATTTTTTCTTGTTCAATACTATTTTTTTCTTTTGTTATTAAATTTGCTACCTCTTCATATATACTTTGTTCATTATCTTTTAATATAATTATTTTTTCTTTATTTCCTTGTAAATATATATTTAATTCGTTTATTAAATCACTAGTTATTAATATATTTTTATCGTAAAACATAACTTGTCGTAATGTTATTTTATCTGGATTTAACATTTTACCTTTAGTATCTAAAAGCCAGATAAATTGTGATTCTACAATATATGAATTAGGATTTTCATATTCCTGAATAATTTTAAAAGTATTTTGTAAATTTTCTTTTTTGATTATTTCTTCTATTTTCTTTTTATCTATACCTTCACCATATAAATATATATTATGTTGAAAATTATATTTTAATAATCTTTGATGTAAATATATTAACATATCCATTTTTTTCTGATGAACAAGGTTAGCTATTACAAATATATTTATATCATTTTTGAAATCAATTTTATCTAAATTACTGATATTTTTAATTATATTGTTATATTCTATGTAATCTGGAATTAACATTATTTTATTTTTATTTATTTTATCGTTGTTTATACTATCTATTATATTTGCACCTGTGTTTTCATTTAATAATATATTATCTATATTTGCATATTTTTTTATAATTTTATATAACTCATCTTTGTTTATTTTATCTATATGTATAACACTTTTGATTTTTGAATTATCTAATATTTTTAATATTTTAGGATCTTTACCACAATATACTATAGTTTTATATTTTCTATATATATATTTATATATTAAAATATTATATAAATAGTTTAATTCTATTTTTCTTTTTAAATATATTAGATTTTGTATAAATCTATTTCCACTTACTTTTTTATATACATTCATTATATTATTTATATATATATCTTTTTTAAATTGATTAATTATTTTTTTATCTTCATAAATATTTAATATGTCTATATTTAATTTATATTTTAAATTATTTATTAAATTTATTTCATATATAACATCTTTATCATTTTTTAAATGTTTCTGATTTTTATATTTTCTTTTTTGAAAATTTAAGTTTAACTTATTTTCTTCATTTAAAAATATAAATAATATCTTATTAGGCTTTGTTTCAAAAACTGTTTTCTCATTTTTTAATTCTTGATGTATATCTTTAACTGTATATATTTTTTTATTTATACCTTTTTTTATATCATAAAAATTACGTTTTTTATATCTTTCTTCTACTAATAATATTTTTTCATAATTATTAATACTAAACATTATTGTTAATATATATATATAATTTATATCCATATTTTTAGTTAAAATAAATATGATAGATAAGATTTGTATATATACTAATATAACTGATTCTGTATTTATATAATTATATTTCTTTATTATTTTTAATATATATTTTAATGATATTAATAAATATGGTGCTACAAATATTGCAAACAGTATTACTTTATTTTTTTCATGAATAACAGCTATTATATATTTTTCTATATTTTCTACATTATTTATTTCATTAATTTTATTAATAGTAATTTCATTATTATATATATTATTATTATTATTCTCATTTTTATATTTAATATAAAATAACACAGCTGATAAGATAAATAAAATAATTGCTACTATTTCTAAATATTTTACTAATTTATTTTGTTTGTCTTTTTTTATTTTTTTATTATTTTTATCTACTAATGCAACATTGCTATTAATTACTTCTTCTTTTTTAATTATTAAATATTTTTTATTATTAAAATATGAAATTATAAAGTTCGCTAAAATATAAACTATGGGTGTTAATATTGCACCATAAAAACCAATAATTGTTTTATCAAAAATTATTAAATATATTGATATTGATAAATATATTATTATAGATAAATTTTTTTCTTTTTTAGATCTAAATTGATATATAATTAGGATTAGTAATAATATTAGTACACTAGACAAGTGATTTTCTTTTATAAATAAATTTATATTTTCATAAATAAATATCATTGATAATAATATATATAAAGTATAAATTGCTGATGCATATTCTAATGATAGTTTAATTTTACCTGTTTTCTTTCTAAAAAATAATTTAAATATTATATATAAATATATATAATTAATAACATTTTCCAAAAAGAAATTTATTTCACTATTATATATTTTAGAAAAATCTGTTATTTTTACTAAACCGACTCCTAAAATATTAATTTGCAATATATTTTCTTTTATTATATCTATATTTGAAAAATATATTTTTCCTACAATTACACATATAATAAAAAAGATAATTGTTTGTATTTTTTCATTTTTTGAGTTATTAAAAAAAATACATATAAATATTATTCCTGTTAATATATATTTTATTATATTTATAGTCATAGTATTTTGAGAAATAAGTGTTGTATAAATATATTTTAAAATATCTAAACATGGAAGAAGAATAATATATAGATATACTAGATTTTCAGCTAAAATTTCTCTAGTATATTTCATATTACTCTCTTTTTTTATATTACTCTGATTATTTTTATTTAAAATTGTTTGAAACATAATATTCCTTACATTAATACTTCTTCTTCCTACACTTTCTTTTGTATATTAATATTCATCTAAAAAAGAATATCTATTACCATCTTTTTTCCAACCTATACTTGCATTTAAATTAATGTTTTCTGCTGAAATAAATATACTTTTTTCAATATTTGGGTTTATTTCTTTTAGTTCTTTAAGCATTTTTTTAATTTGTTTTCTTTTAGATTGTGATTCCATTTCTTCGCTAGATACAGATTTATAATCTGAAATAGGACAAGCACAATGAATAAATTCTAAATTGTTATAGTTTTTCCATGCAATTATATCTTCTTCATTTACTAAAAATAATGGCCTTATTAATTCTAATCCTTTAAAATTATCACTCTTTAATTTTGGCATCATTGTTTTAAATTCTGAACCAAAAAATACATTAAGCATTGTTGTTTCAATAACATCTGAAAAATGATGTCCTAAAGCTATTTTATTTGCACCAATATTTTCAGCTATTTCATATAAAGCTCCTCTTCTCATTTTTGCACATAAATAACATGAGCCTTTTTCTTGCATACCTGCAATTTTAAAAATATGATTATTAAAAATATTAATATCTATTCCTAATTTTCTTGAATTATCTTTAATTTTTTCTAGCACTTCTTCATGAAATCCTGGATTCATAACTATAAATTTTAATTTAAAATCTATATCTCCATGTTTTTGTACTTCTTGCATACATTTTGCAAGTAAAAAAGAATCTTTACCTCCAGATATACAAATAGCTATAACATCTCCTTCAGAAATTAACTCATATTTTTCTATCGCACGTAAAAACTTACTATATATCTTTTTTCTATATTTAGTAATAATTGTTCTTTCTATTTTCTCTAATTCAGTTAATTTATTAATTCTATCTTCTTTACTCATCTTTCTTTTTTTTCTTCTTTGTTCCTTCTCTTAATTTTGGATATATTTTATCACTAAAAAAATCGTTATATCCTAGAAATGCCATTAATAACAATAAAAGTATATATGAAATTGCTTTAATAATACCACCTTCCATTAATATTACTGCAAAAGTACCAGCAAGAGTTGTTATAAAACATAAAATAAATACAACATGTTTTGGTCTTAATCCTAAAGCTGATAGTCTATGATGAACATGACCTTTATCTGGTAAAAATACTCCTTTTAAACTTTTAGCTTTAACTATTCTTCTTATAATTGCAAAAAATGTATCAAAAATTGGTACTAATAATATTATTATTGGTGCTATTAATGTTATAGCTGTATATGTTTTTGCAACACCAAGTATTGCTATAACAGATAACATATATCCCATAAAATTAGTTCCAATATCTCCTATATATGTTTTTGCTGGTTCCATATTATATGGAAGAAAACCAATAATGGCACCTGCTAATGGTATTGCAAATATAATACCAATAATTGGAGAATGATCTAAAAAGCATATTACTATTAAAAATAATATTGATGTTAATACTAAACTTGAAGATAAACCATCTAATCCATCTATTAAATTAATTGCATTCATTATTCCTACAATCCAAAGGAATGTTACAAGATAAGATAATTTTCTACCTAATTCTAATTTTTCTGTTATAAATGGTATTTGAAAATCTTGTATTCTAATTCCTAATATAATAGTTATTATGGCTATTAATGCTTGTAATAAAAATTTATTTTTTGCACTCATGCCTTTAGTATCATCTTTTAATCCTAAAATTGTTATTAAAATTGTAGATATTACTATTGCAAGTATAGCTTTTTTATATATATAAATATCTAATTTATGTTCTAAATGCATTAATATTAACAAATACATACTACCTGTTAAAAAAGCTACTATTACTGCAAATCCTCCAAATCTAGGTGTAGGTTTTTGACCTTTCTTTCTTTCTTCATTTGGATAATCTATTGCATCTATTTTTTTTGCTACTCTCATTGAAAATGGAGTTAGTACATAACATGCAAGTGCAGTAAGTACCAGTGTTATAATATAATTACTTATCATATTTATCTCCCGTTATTTTGAAATAAATTTTCAACTAAATTTTTCATATTTTCTTGTTTTTGTTGATATTTTTTTAAATCTTCTTGTGTATATTGTTCTTTTTTAAATGGATTTATTGCATCTTTATAATTATTTTTAGCATATATAATTCTAATCATAAATATTACTAATAAAATTACTGATAAAATACTAAATATTAATATTAATAAAGCATGCTTTTTATCTTTTTTCATATTACACCTATTCTTTTATTTTTCATTTGTTTCAAATATTTGTTTAAATTCATCTGATGTCATTTTTTCTTGTTTTAATAAAATATTTGCAATTATATGTAAATATTTTTCTTCTTTTTGTAATATATTTTTAGCTTTTAAATATGCATCATCTATATATTTTTTAATTTCTTCACCTATTTGTTTAGTTATATTTTCACCAAAATATTTTATTTCATTTGGATCATTTACATTTATGTTTATTGGCCCTACTTTTTCATTCATTCCATAAGTAATTACCATTGCTTTTGCAATTGCTGTTGCTACTTCTAAATCATTACTTGCACCTGTAGATATATCTCCAATAATTAATGATTCTGCAGCTCTTCCACCCATTAAAGATACCATATTTTCTAATAGTTCTTGTTTAGATATATATGATTTATCTTCAGTAGTTTTATACATTGTATATCCACCTGCCATACCTCTTGGTATAATAGATATTTCTTTTACATCTTCTTGAGTTTCTAAAAAATGACTTACGATTGCATGTCCTGCTTCATGATATGCTGTTATTTTTTTATCTTTTTCAGATATTACCCTATTTTGTTTTTCAAGCCCTACCATTACTTTTTTAATAGCTTCTTCAATATCTTCTTGAGATATTTCATCTTTTCTATTTCTTGTAGCAAGTATTGCTGCTTCATTCATAATATTAGATAATTCAGCACCTGTAAATCCTGCTGTATCTGATGCTATTTCTTTAAAATTAACATCTGCTTTTATTTTTTTACCTTTTGCATTTAATTTTAAAATTTCTTCTCTTCCATTTACATCTGGTGGAGCAACTGTTATTTGTCTATCAAATCTACCAGGTCTTAATAGAGCTTTATCTAATAATTCTGGCCTATTTGTAGCAGCAATCACTATTACTCTTTCATCTGAATTAAATCCATCCATTTCAACTAATAATTGGTTTAATGTTTGATTGTTTTCACTATCCCCACCACCAATACTATTACTTCTTTGACTACCAATTGCATCTAATTCATCAATAAAAATTATACATGGAGAAATTTTTGTAGCTTTTTCAAATAATTTTCTTACTCTACTTGCTCCAAGCCCAGCAAACATTTCAACAAATTCTGAACCACTCATTGAAATAAAAGGTACTCCTGCTTCTCCTGCTATAGCTTTTGCAATTAATGTTTTACCTGTTCCTGGCTTACCATATAACAATATTCCTTTTGGAATTCTAGCACCCATTTTTTGGTATTTATCTGGATTTTTTAAAAAATCTACTATTTCCATTAATTCTTGTTTTTCTTCATCAAGTCCTGCTATATCTTTAAATTTAACACCAGTATTTTCATTTTCTTTTTCATCATATACTTTAGCTTTAGAACCAAAGCCCTGCATTTTAATTGTAATTAATATTAGTGCTAATAATAATATTGTTGGTAATAAATCAAATAAAATAGATATAATTTTCATTAATACTGGTGGTGATACTATTTCAAATTTAACATCATTTCCTGCATCTATTTGTTTTTGTATATATTCAGTAAATACATCAATACTTGGTAATGTTACTTTATATGTTCTATCGTTTATTTCCTTTCTTTCATTCGCAGATAATTCATGTATCTTTTTATCTTGAATTGGTTCAAGAGCTTTAGGTTTTTCTAACTTTTCTATTTCTGCTTTTTTTAATTCTTCATTATATTTATTTTCTTCTTCAATTCTTTTACTAGATTTTACAATGACTTCAATAGCTTTTGAATTTGATTGCATTGTTACTTTTTGTATTTTTTTATTTTGTAAATCTAATATAAAATTATTGTAGTTATATTCTTTTTTTATATTTTTTGCAGTTTTACTATATATTATTGTTCCTGCAATAGTTACTATAAGGAATAATAATAATATTAATGTATATTTATTTTTTTGAAAAAAATTAGCTTCTCCTTTATTTTTATTTTCTTCTTTATCATTCATGATAAATTTCCCTTTCTAATCTGAAATGTAATTTTATTACTATTTAGTTTTATTATTTTCTTTGTTATTTTCTTCTTCTTTTTCTTTTGTATCTATCTCTGCATAATCATCTATATCTGCATCATCTTTTATTTCAATAATATAATCTTTTAACTCATCTTGCATTTTTAATTTACATTCTTCAAAAAAATCATCATCAAATGAAATAATCTTTTTTACAATAAAAATATATAATATATATACAAAAACTCCAACAATAAAAATATTTATATCTGAAATAATATTAAACATACTTAAAGATAATAATATTGTTATAACAACAAATGGTGCTGTCATCATATATTGTAAAAAAGTTTTTTTATGTAAATAATATGTAACGACATCTGTTTTTGAAAAAATTGTAGCAATAACTGTATAAATTTTAGCACAAAAATACATTACTATACCCATTACTATAAAATATATTTGCATTATTATTAATGTTAAAAAAAACATTAATGGATACAGTATTTTTGTAATTTCATTTAATATTATTTTCTTATTAATAGATTTCTCAGATTCTTTTCCTAATATATCTATAAATTTAATTTCCTTAATATTATTGATTTGATTTATTCTTATTCCATCTTTAAAAATACTTATATCATTTTCTGTTTGAATTTTATCTGCTTCAGTAATACTTCTATTTGGAATAATTTCAGCTATACTACTTTTATATTTAAAATCTAATTCTTCTGGTGTATCTACTATTTTTAAGATACCATTTTCAATACTAAAATCTTTTAATTCTTTTACTTCATTGTTTATTAAATATATAGTAATAAATGAAAGTATAATAGAACATAACAATATTAATTTCCATAAATACATAATTCCTGATTTTCTATTTCTAATAATTTCTTTTACCTCTTCAGGTTTAAATATTGAAATAATAAATTCTGAAATAAAACTTTTTTTATTTATATTTTTTTTCATATATCCTCGATTTTTTATTACTTTATTTTTTTATACATTTTTTTATCTTCATATACAATAACATCATCTTTTCAGCAAACATAAACATTTTATATTTTATAGGTTTATTTATATAAAGTATTTGCCCTATAAATTCACAAAAATTTGCATTATATCCAGACTTAAATTTAAATAATCCATATTCAGGATGATTTTTATCTTCTTTTGTAATACCTGGTGTTCCCATTAAGTCATATATATCACATTGTGATTCTATAGCCCATTTAATACCTTGCCATTGTAACAAATATGTTGGCATTAAATTTCTTTTATTATTACTACTTGCTCCATATAAATACCAAACTTTATTACCATATTTGATTAAAAATATTCCGGCTAATATTTCATTATCTTGTTTTGCAAAATATATTTTTTTATTTTCTTTTTCAAAAGCATTCCAAACATTAATATAATATTCTTTATCCCTAATAATAAATTCATCTCTTATTCCTGTTATTTCTAATAATTTATAAAAATCATCTATACTATTTTCATTTCCTTCTTCTATTTCAATTCCTTTTTTTATTGCATAATTAATATTATATCTTGTTTTATGATGAAATTTTTTAATTATTGAATCTGTATTTTCATTTTTTAAATTAACTCTAAATACATATGTAGGGTTTATACTTGAACTCAAATCTTTTCCTTTTTTAATTTTAAATCCTAAATTTATTAAAAGTTTTTTGAAATTTTCTTTTTCATTTAAAACATCTGGTTCAAACATAATAGCAAAAGCATTCATCTCTTTTGCAAATTGTTTTACTTCATTAAATATTTCACTTAATATTATTTCATCATCAATATCTACAATAGGGCCACGTGATATATATATTAATTTCCCAAATATTGGTACACTTCTTACCCATAACATAACACTACCTTTAATATTTTTTATATCTCCTGATATGGCTAAATATTTTTCCCAGCTTGTTTTAACATTTCCCCATTCAATAGATTGTTGAAAATTACATCTTTCATGTGATTTTAAAAAATCTGTATATATATTTTTTTCTTCGTTATTTAAGTCATTTACTTTATATATCATTTATTTTTCCTTTTTTATAACCTGGTATGTACCATCTTTGTTATCTAAAATGTTATACCCTTTATTTAATATATCATCTCTAATTTTATCAGATAAATCATAATTTTTATCTAATTTAGCTTGTTTTCTTTTTCCAGCTAAACTTAATATTTCTTCAGGTATTTTTACATCTAAATCATTTATTAAATATTTTTCTGAATTGATTAAATCAAATCCTAAAACATTATCAAATTTTTCTAATAACTTAGCATAATTAACATTATTTTTTTCTTTTAAAATCTTCCATACTACAGCAATTGCTGTTGAAATATTAATATCATTATTAATACTTTGTAAAAATTCTTCTTCATATTGTTTAATATTTTCTACCATAGTAGTATCTTCAGAATTTTTATGTTGTAAATATCCTTTTCTTAATTTAATTAAACTTTGTTTTGCAGATTCTATAGATTGCCACGTAAAATTTAAACTTTTTCTATATGATACAAGCATATCCATATATCTAAAATCTAATGGTGAATATCCTCTTTCTTTTAATGTGTCTAATGTATATATATTATTTAGACTTTTAGACATTTTATTTCCATCTACTGTTAAAAATTCTAAGTGCATCCAGTAATTTGCTGGTATTTTTCCTGTACACCCAATACTTTGAACAATTTCATTTTCATGATGAACTGGTATATGATCAACACCACCTGTATGTATATCAAAAACATTACCTAAATATTTTTGACTCATACATGAACATTCTAAATGCCATCCCGGATATGACATACCAAAAAAACTATCCCATTTCATAATATGATTTTCTGGTGCTTTAATCCATAAAGCAAAATCATCTGGATTTTTTTTATTTTCATCTAATTCTATTCTTGCTCCAGCTATCTTATTTTGATTATTAGATAAATATGTTTTTCCATTTAATTTTGATCTATCAAAATATATTGTATCTGATGTTTCATATGCATAACCATTTGCAATTATTTTTTTAACATATTCTTCCATTTCTTTTATATGTTCTGTTGCTCTTAATATGTATTTTGGTTTTAAAATATTTAAACTATACATATCTTCTAAAAATTTTTCTTCATATTTTCTTGCTAACTCAAAAGGAGATAAATTTTCTTTTTTTGCAGCTTTTGCTATTTTATCTTCTCCATAATCTTCATCAGATACTAAATGTCCTACATCTGTAATATTCATTGCATTTTCAATTTTATATCCATTATATTTAAAAATTCTAACAATTTTATCCATGAAAATATATGCTCTTAGATTACCTATATGAGCATAATTATATACAGTAGGACCACAAGAGTACATTTTCAGTACTCCTGGTTCTACTGGTTTAAAAATTTCTTCTAATTTAGTTAATGTATTATATATTTTTATTTCCATTTTACCTACCTTATGGTGTAGTTGCTAATGCTTGTTCTAATTCAACTAATTTATTGTAATTTGTAACTTTTTTCTTCGCTAATTCAGATAATGCATTATACATTGTTCTAGCTAATTCTATTTGTGGTCTTGTACTTGCTGAATTTAATAAATTAATTTTTACAATGACTGGTTGTGCTTCTGTTTGAGCTTGTGTTTCTTCTTCTTGTTTTATTTGTGTTTCTATTTCTGTCACCTTATTTTTTATTTCTTCATATTTATTTTTAAATCCTACACCTAAATCATTTTTAACTTTTTGTGATGCTCCTTCATAAGCATTTTTTGCATTTGTAAGAACTGCATAATCTGTTCTTGTCATTGAAGATATATTATTTATATTTAAGAATAATGTTTTAATTTTTTCAGTATCTTGTGAATCTTTTAATTCTTCTTGTTTTGCCTTTTCTAAACACAATGTACAATATTCTGTTGGTGCCATATATTTTGAATCTGCTGTTCCACCTTGTGTTCTCTTTAAAAATACTCTCTTTTCTTTATATTCTTCTTTACATTCTGCTGGTGCTAATTTTCCACTTAATTTTGAAATTTCTACTTCAATATGGTGATTACATGTTTCAGTTGGTACTGTACCTTTAACAAATATTTCAGTATATATTGCATCACCTCTTGGATCTTTTGAACATAACGCTGTTGGTTTTAATCCAGAATATCTACAAATTTCTGCTTTTTCAATACCTTCCGGTTCAGTAAATTTTTCTCCAGGTAAACCTTGAAGAAGAGTTTTCATTACTGCTGATCCTATTGCTGTTGAAGGATTTGCATTATACCAATTTATACTTTCAGCTTTATCAAATCCATACCATACTGCCATTGCATATTTATTATTTATAATACAGAAATATCTATCATAATCATCATTTGTTGTACCTGTTTTAGCTCCAATATCCCATCCACTAACTGCTGCTGAACCTGCTGTTGCTCCTCTACCATTTACAACTGATTTTAAAACATCTTTTGCAATATATGCTTGCTCTGGTGATAACATTTTTTCTTTTTTCTGTTTTGGAGTAAATACTAATTCATCTTTATAATTTTTTACTTCTTTTATAAATGTTGGTCTTATATATTCACCATCATTTGCAATCATTGCATAAGCTGAAGCCATATTTACTGTAGTTATACCTTGAGTAAGTCCTCCAAGTGCTAATGAACTATATGATTTATCTCCTTCAACTAAAGGGAAATCCATTTTCTTTAAAAAGTTATATGAATTATCTGTACCAATTTGTTCTAAAGCTTTTATCATCGGAATATTTAAAGATCTACTAATAGCTTCTCTTAATGTAATATATCCTAAAAATCCTCCTGTATAGTTTCTTGCACCATTATCCATTTTAGCATCATCAAATACTGAACCTGCTGTTATTTTATTTGCTGCTAATCCTGATGCTAATATTCCTATTGGTTTCATAGTTGAACCAACTTGTCTTTTTGTTCTTGTAACCCTATTCCAATCACCTTTAACCATTTGAGTATCTGTACCTAAGCCACCACATGCTGCAAGAATTTGTCCTGTTTTTGGATCAATTATTGTAGCTGCTGCTTGTGATTGGTAAGCTTTACCATTTTCATCTTTATGTTCTTTTGAATATTTAATATATTTATCTTTTGCCATTTCTGCTTCTAATTTTTGTTGTACTGCAGAATCTTGTGTTGTATATATTTTATATCCACCACCATATACAGCAAGTTTTGCCATTTCTGGTGTCATATTTTTACTTGGATCATTTACAAATGTTTCTATTAATTCTTCAATTGCTGCATCAACTAGATTTGAATATTTAGTAGTAGATTTTGCATCTGTACCTTGTTTAAATACTAAACCTTTATCTAATTCAGCAATTGCTTCAGCTTTTTGTTCATTAGTTATTTTACCAAGTTCAGCCATTTTTCCTAAAACTGTTTTACTTCTAGTTTTAATAGCTTCCATAACTTGAATATACTCTTTATTAGCCGCAACATCAACAACTTGACCTTCAGCATTTAATCCAGTTGGAATAAATGGGTTATATTCATTTGGGGCATGATTTATTCCTGCCATAAATGCTGCTTCAGCAATAGTTAAATCTTTTGGTTGTTTAGAAAAATAATAATCTGCACCAAGTGCTACACCATGTATTGATTTTCCACCGACGAATATTAGATTTAAATATAGCTCTAAAATTTCATCTTTGGATAATTTTCTTTCAATTTGAATAGCTTTTGCCATTTCTCTTACTTTTCTTTGCCAATCTCTATCATCATCTTTAGTCATATTTTTTATTAACTGTTGTGTTATTGTACTTCCACCATAGCTTGATCTTTTTCTTACTACATAATTAACAATTGCACCAGCTGTTCTTTTTAAATCTATACCATGATGTTTAAAAAATCTTTGATCTTCTATTGAAGTATATGCATCTATTAAATGTTTTGGTACATCTTTAAGTTCAATTACTTTTCTTTTTTCACTATCTGCAAGTGTTGCTATATAATTTCCGTCTCTATCATAAATTGTAGACAATTGTTGACCTAATTTAATATCTTTTTTATCTAATTTTAATTGATCTCCAAACATTCCATATAAAAATGCAATACATAATAATACAGTAACAATTACTAATGCTATACCAACAATTATTGACCATTTAATAATTCTTAATATTTTTTTACTTAATGTTAAATCTTTAAATTTTAGTTTTTCTTTTTCATTTTTAACTTTTTTAGAATTTTTAGAATTTTTCTTTTTCATATTTTCATCTTCAAATAAAGTTATATTTTCTCTATTTATATTTTCATCATCATTTTCTAACTCTAATTCTTTATATAGTTCTTGTCTTTTCTTTTCTGACATAGAATTTCTAGATATACGATTTTCATCTAAAATTAATTTTTCATCACTTTCAACTATTCTATCTTCAGATGCTTTTCCTTTAACTTTATCTACTACAATGGTTTGATCTAAATTATTATCAATATTTTCACTATATTCATTTTCTTCTTTTATTTCATTTAATTTATTTTTTAAATCAGATAAAGTTTCAGCTTTATTTCTCTTTTTAATTTTACTATTTTTATCTATACCATATTTTTTTAAAATTTCATCAACCTTCTTTTTTGAATTTTCATTATCTTTATCCATAACCCCACCTAAAATTTCATTTATATAGATTATATATCTTCCATAATTATCTCAATTATATTACATTACTAGTAAAAATAAAAGAGTTTTCAAATTATTTTACTGCAATTTAAAAGTATCATTTAAGTAAATAAAAATACATTTTATTGAAAAATAACTAACTTTGTTATACTATAAAAATACAATTAGAAAAAAAGGGGGAATATCATGAAATATGAAATAAAAGGAGGAAATTTACCAGTTGTAATTTGTAAATTAGAATCTGGAGAAAGTATTATGTCTGAAGGTGGTGGAATGTCTTGGATGACACCAAACTTAAAAATGGACACTAAAGGTGGCGGTGTAAGTAAAATGTTTTCAAAAATGCTTACAGGTGAATCACTTTTTCATAACATTTATACTTGTCAAGGTGAATCAGGCGAAATTGCTTTTACATCAAGTTTTCCTGGAGAAATTCGTGCATTTGAAATAACTCCTGAAAAAGGAATTATTCTTCAAAAATCTGCATATTTAGCAGGAGAAACAAGTGTTGAATTATCTACATTTTTTAATAAAAAACTTGGTGCAGGATTTTTTGGTGGAGAAGGATTTATAATGCAAAAAGTAAGCGGCAATGGAATAGTATTTGCAGAATTTGATGGAAGTGTTATTGAATATACTTTAGGTGAAGGTGAAGAAATGGTAATAGACACAGGGCATCTTGCTGCCATGGATAGCACTTGTACAATGGATATAGTTACAGTTAAAGGTTTAAAAAATAAATTACTAGGTGGTGAAGGATTCTTTAATACAGTAGTTAAAGGACCTGGCAAAATTTACTTACAAACTATGCCTCTACAAAATATAGCATCTATATTAATGCCTTTTATACCACGTAGCTAAAATACATTAATAAATAAAAAAAATATGTATCAAAATTAATGATACATATTTTTTATTTTATGCTATTTGTTGATTTGATTATAGATTTTATGCATTTTTTCGATTCCTTTACTAAAATTTCCAGTAGCATTTGCATAATCTGCTATTGTGATTAGCAATTGAATCAAATAATCATCTTCAATAATTGAAGATAAATTTTTGTGTATTTTTTTCAAGGATTTTTCGCTTATAAAAAATCCTGTTAACATATCTTCATGAATATCTGTAATTATAAGATGTGGTACATCTTTATATTTGATAATCATGTGCTCTTCAGAGATTAAAAAACCTCTGAATTTTACATTTTTCTTCAAAGTGATTATTTCTGCATCACCCACAGGAATATTAAATTTAATATTCTTTTCGTTTAACATTACTTCCTCCTAATTTTAAAATCATTAAAATTATTAATATTATGAACACGATTTAGTATACATAATATCTAATAAATTTGTCAACTTTTTTACATTCAGGTTAATTTGCATTTAAAGTGCAACATTATTCTATAATAAAATATCAAAGACAT
>CAUUHK010000007.1:0-15092 GCA_963545005.1 uncultured Eubacteriales bacterium
CTTCTAAAAATTCTAATGCAGCTCCACCACCAGTAGAAACATGAGATATTTTATCTTGTATACCTAAAGTTTCGATAGCAGATATACTATCTCCTCCACCAATAATTGTTATTCCATTTAAATCTGCTAGAGCTTTTGCAATACTCATCGTTCCTTTTGAATATTGTTCATGTTCAAACGCTCCAAGTGGACCATTCCAAAATACTGTTTTAGCTTTTGTTATTTCATTTATAAAGTTTTGAATACTTCTTTGTCCTATATCATATCCACTAAATCCATTTGGTATTTGATTATATTGAACTGTTTGTACATCTCTATCTTCTAAAGATTTTCCAATAACAACATCTATAGGGAATAATAATCTTACATTTTTATTTTTAGCATTTGTAATTATTTCTTTTACAAGATCTATTTTATCTGCTTCATATGGTGTATCACCTATATTTATTCCAACAGCTTTATAGAAAGTAAATGCCATAGCTCCACCAATTAATATTGTATCTACTTTTTCAATTAAATTATTTATAACATTAATTTTGTCTGAAACTTTTTTACCACCTACTATTGCTAAAAATGGTCGTTCTGGATCGTTTATTACATTGTTTAAATATTTTACCTCTTTTTCAATTAGTAATCCTGCAACTGATGGTAAATATTTTGTTATAGCTTGCACTGATGCATGTGCTCTATGTGAACAACCAAAAGCATCATTTACATATATATCTGCAAGTTCTGCTAAGCTTTTAGCAAACTCATCATCATTTTTTTCTTCTCTTTCATCAAATCTTAAATTTTCTAATAAAACTATATCTCCAGCAATCATATTATCTACAATACTTTTTACATCTTCACCTATATTTTTATCTATAAATCTTATATCCTTACCTAATAAATTAGATAATTCATTACAAACATTTTTTAAAGAATATTTTTCATCAATTTTACCATCAGGTCTACCTAAGTGTGATATTAATATTATTTTTGCATTATTATTTAATAAATATTGAATAGTTGGTATGCTTTCTTTTAATCTTCTAATATTTGTTATATTTCCATTATTATCAGTTGGAACATTAAAATCGCATCTTACTAATACTCTTTTATTTGTAACATCAATATCTTTAATTGTTTTTTTACCAAATATACCATCATCTTCTTTTTCTTTAAATGGTATATTATCTGTTACATTATTAATAATATTATTTATATTTGTATTATTTTCTTGAATTTCTTCAGTTTTTATATTCTCTATTTTGTCATTTTGTTCTATTTCAGCAGATAATGGTTTGATACTTGAGAAATCTATTTTATGTTCTCTTTTATTTAGATTATCTTCAAATAATTTTTTCTCTTCAGGTATTATTTCTTTTTTTTCAATATCTTCTTTTTTTTCTTGTTCATTTATTTGTTCTTGATTAATATCTTCTGCATTTACTAATTCTGCTTCAACTTTTATATCATTTTGTATATTTGTTTCTGAATTATTATTTATATTTTCTGCATTTTCATGAGGAATATTATTTTCTATATTCATTTTAGAATAAACATATTCAGCAAGTTTTATAAACATTGTTGAATATCCACATTCATTATCATACCAAGAAACTAATTTCACAAATTTATCTGAAAGCATTATACCCGCATTTTTATCAAATATTGAACCTCTTGAATCTCCAATAAAATCTGAAGAAACAACCATCTCTTCTGTATATCCTAAAATGTCTTTTAAATCTGTTTCCGATTTTAATTTTATTTCATTACAAATTTCTTCATATGTCGCAGGATTTATTAATTTTACAGTTAAATCTACAACAGATACATCTAATGTAGGTACTCTAAAAGACATTCCTGTTAATTTTCCATTTAATTCTGGTATAACTTTACCAACAGCTTTTGCAGCACCTGTTGATGCTGGTATTATATTTGAAATAGCAGCTCTACCTGAACGCCAATCTTTTTTACTTACGCTATCTACAGTTTTTTGTGTTGCAGTAACTGCGTGTACAGTTGTCATTAGACCTTCTTTAATTCCAAATTTATCATGAATTACTTTAGCAAGTGGTGCTAAACAATTTGTTGTACATGAAGCATTAGATATAATGTTCATTGAATTATCATAAGTTTCATGATTAACTCCCATAACAAACATATTTGCACTTTTAGATGGTGCTGATATTATTACTTTTTTCGCTCCTGCGTCTATATGTCCCTGACAATTTTCTATTTCTGTAAATACTCCTGTACATTCAAGTACTATATCTATATTTAATTCTTTCCAAGGTAAATTTATTGGTTCTTTTTCAGCAAGTACTCTAATTTTTTTACCATCTATAATTATATTTTCATTATCATAAGATAATTCTCTTAAAGATTTACCATGAACTGAATCATATTTTATTAAATACACCATATATTCTGGCGTCATAAATGGGTCATTTATTGCAACAATATCATGTCCCCTATCTAAAGCTATTTGAAAAGCTTGTGTTCCTATTCTTCCAAATCCATTTATCGCTATTTTCATATTTTCCTTCTTTCTCTTTTGTTATATTAATTTAATTATAGTTAGATAAAAATACTTTTTCAAGGAATGCATTTTTCTAACATATATTTGTTTATTTTTCTTTATTATCTCATATTTTATTTTTTATCCTTTATTTTGCTAATCTTAAGAATTTTTTTAATTTTTCGTTTTTTCCTTTTTTTAATATTTCATCTATATTTCCAAATTCAATAATTTTACCATTTTCCATAAATATTATTTTATCTATAAATTTTTTTAAAAAATTTATATCATGTGAAACAACTACAATTGTAATATCTTTTTCTTTTATTTTTTTCATTAGTTCAACAACTTCATTTACCATTTCTGGATCTAATGCACTAGTAGGTTCATCAAATAATATTATTTTTGGATTCATTATTAAACTTCTAACAATTGCTACTCTTTGTTTTTGACCTCCAGATAGTTCGTGTGGGTAATCATTTATTTTCTTTTCAAGCCCTATTTCTTTTAATAATTTTTTAGCTTTTTTAATTGCTTCTTCTTCTGACATTATTTTTAATTTAGTAGGTGCTAATATTATATTTTCTAGTACTGTCATATTTGAAAATAAATTATATTGTTGAAACACCATCCCTATATTTCTTCTTAAATAATCTAAATCATATGATTCGCTTATTAATTCATTTTCAAAATATATTTCTCCTTCAGTTATTGTTTCTAAAGAATTCATACATCTAAGTAATGTAGATTTTCCACAACCAGACGGACCTATTATTCCAATACAATCATTTTTATTTATTTTTAAACTTATATCTCTTAAAACTTGCTTATTTCCAAATTTTTTACTAATTTTCTTTAATTCTAACATTATTTAATTTCCTTTCTAATATGTTAGATAATTTACTTAAACACATTGTTAAAATTAAATATATAACAGCTACTATTAACAATGGTAAGAAATAATCATAGGTTCTTGATGCGATAATATCTGAAGATTTAGTTAAATCTAATATTCCAATATATGCACCAATTGATGTTTCCTTAATTAAAGTTATAAACTCATTACTTAAAGCTGGTAATATATTTTTTATAGCTTGTGGGAACACTATATATCTCATAACCTTAGAATAATTTAAAGATAGCGAATATCCAGCTTCTATTTCTCCCTGATCTACTGAACTAAATCCAGCTCTAATAATTTCTGCAACATATGCTCCAGAATTAATTCCAAAAGCTGTAATACCAACCAATATAATATTTGTATCTACATTTGCAAAAATTACATAATATATTATCATTAACTGCAATGTTGAAGGTGTTCCTCTAATAATATTGACATAGCATTTACCTAAAAAATTTAATATTTTTAATTTTCCTGTATGCATATTATAGTTATTAATAATAGCTATTATACTTCCTATTAATATTCCTAAAAATATTGCACCTACAGCCAGTATAATTGTGTTTTTTAGTCCATCTACAATATATTTATATCTTTCATTTTTTAACAATGTATTTTCTATTTTTTCTTTTAGTGTTAAATTTTCTGTATTTTCTTCAGCAAGTTTAATATGTTTTAAAATAAGTTCATCTATTTTTCCTTCTGCTTTTAATTCAGATATAACTTGATTTGCAACATTTAATAACTCTTTATTTTGTTTATTTACAATCATTCCATAATTATCTATTGCAATCGGATTATTTAAAATTTTTAATTCTTTGGTTAATAATTTTTTAGCTGGTAATTCATCCATAATTACAGCTTCAACTTTATTTTTTTTCAAATCTTCTATAGCCGCTAAAAATTTCTTTTCCCTTACTACTTCTAAATTTTTAAATTTTTCTGTAACTATAGAATCTGCTACTGAACCTAATTGTACAGCTACTTTTTTAGTTATTTCATTTGCATTATTAATATTACTATTTTTATGAACAATTACTACTTGTTTAGATTGAGCATAATCTATAGTAAAATCTACTTCTTTTTCTCTTTCTTTTGTATAACTTATACCTGCTGCACCTATATCACTTTTACCTGTTTTTACTTCTGAAATTAATGAATCAAAAGCTATATCTTTAATTTCTAAATCTTTATCTAATTTTTTTGCTATTTCTTGCGCTATTTCAATATCCACTCCTGTTATACCTTTTTTAGAGTAATATTCATATGGTGCAAAACCAGCTTCTGTAACTAATATTAATTTTTCATTTGCATAAATTTTATTATTTAATACATAAATTAAAATACCTGCTAAATATATTAATATACAAATTAATCTTAAAATATTTTTTTTATTCAATTTTTTCTCCTACTTAACAATATCTCTTAATATATTAACATTATATATTTTTAAAATTAATCTTTTTATAAAAAATATATTAATTCTGTTATATAAAAGTAAAATAAAAAGAATATATATATTATATATTCTTTTTATTTTATATTACATTTCTTTTATTATTTTTTTTATCTGTTTCATTAATACATTAACTTTATTTTCCTGCTTTTGTGTCATTTTTCTTTTATTAAACATTTTTAATAAAAATAAGTAATCATTTTCAGGAAAATAGTCATTATATTTGTTTGGTTCAAAAATGCCTAATTCATATAAAAATCGTAATAATTTTCTTGAAAATAATCCATTTTTTAAATAGATTATTTCATTATTTTTAACAGTATTTTTTAATTTTAAAAACTGCTTATAAATACTTGCTTGTTCTTCCAATTTTTGGTTATTAAAATGCTTGATACATTCACTACCAATTGGAAACAATATATTATGATTAATTTTGTTTTGTATTTTATACATATATTTTATTTCATGATTACAGATGCAAAATTCTATATCTTCTGATTCTTTTACATCTATAACTTCCCATTCCAATTTAGCAATTTCAAAATTATCACTTTCACTGTTATTTATTACAATTTTTTTTAGCAAAGCTTGGTCAGACAAATTATTATCCCCCTTTTTAGCTTTCTCTAATTAATGTTATTTCTGTCACATCTTCATTTCTTTTTTGTGTGACTTCTATTACAACTTTTTGGATTAATTTTGCATTTATAGTATCTAACTTTTCATATATTATGGATAATAATTGAGTTCTTAATTCCTCAATTAAATCCGTCACTACTATTTCAAAAGGATAAATATCGTTTAAATTTATCTTTAAATAATAGTTTTTTCTAGGGTAAGCTATTGCATGTTCAGTTAACACCTTATAAATTTGTGGAAAAATTTCTTCCACGCTCCTGTTAAAAGTGATTGTAATTTTTATTTTTTTCATATTTTTTCCTTTCTATAGCAACTATTAGTGCTATATTAATATTATTTTATTAAATTACATAATATATTATATTCAGTTTTGCTATTTTTCGCAAGATTTTATTTTTTTTCTTAAAATATATCCAATTTCTACATCTACTGGTATTGTTATATATACAGATTTACCTAATGTTCCTGGATTTACAAATTCTATCTTTTCTTTAAATTCTTCATCATACATTTCTAATATTGTAAATTCTATAGGATTTTTTACATTTGGAATTAGTATTTCTAATTCATCATTTAAAGATAATTTATTTTTTATTTCTATTAATACCACATTTTTATTATTAATTTTCTTATCTATATTTTTTACTATACCTGCAAATTCATAATTTAAATTATATTGCAATCCTTCTAAATCTTGTGTATCTACATTGTTTTTATCATTAAAATAAAATGTTGTAAGTTGTCTAGTTTTAGTTTTTAATATTTCTTTTAAATATTTTTCATAATTATATTGTTCTTGGACTTCTTCTAATGTCATTCCTTTATCAAACATATCACAGATTTCATCAATTGCATTTCTATATGTACTTACAACTGTTGCTAAATAATATTCTGTTTTTAATCTACCTTCTATTTTTAATGAATCTATTCCCATTTCTATTATTTCAGGTAATTCTTTTAATAGACACATATCTTTTGAAGAAAAAATACTTATTCCTCTTTCTTCTTCTTCAATTTGCATTAAATTACCTTTATTATTTACTTCTTCAACATACACATTATATTTCCATCTACAACTTTGCGCACAATCACCACTATTTGCACTTCTATTGCATAAAAAATCTGATAAGAAACATCTACCAGAATATGCAAAGCATATGGCTCCATGTATAAATATTTCTATTTCCAAATCTTCAGGTTTATTTTTCATTATCTCTTTTAATTCCATTTTAGATAATTCTCTACCCATTATTATTCTTTTTGCACCTTGTTTATACCAAAAATTACATGTATGATAACTAATTGTATTTGCTTGTGTAGAAATATTTATATTTACTTTATCTGATACTTCTTTTATTTCATCTATTATACCGGGATCTGCCGCTATTATACCATCAACTTTTAATTCTTCTAATTTCTTTACTTGTTTCTTTATTTCTTCATATTGAGTATCATAAGCGAAAATATTAATTGCTGCATAAACTTTTTTATTATTTTTTTTGGCTAAATTAATAGTTTTTTCTAATTCATCAAATCCAAGTTTTGCTCTTGTTCTTAACGATAAATCTGGTGTACCTACATACACTGCATCTGCACCATACATAAAAGCTGTTTTTACTTTTTCAAAAGATCCACCTGGAGCTAATAATTCCGGTCTTTTTATTTTTTTATTTTCCATTCTTATTCCTTTTCTTCTATTTTATTGTCTATACTTTTTATTATACTTACTTCTGTTGTTAATATATTACTAGAAATATTAACTGCTGTGCTAAGTGAAGAAATATCTACATTTACTGCATTAATTATTTTTGTATTTATTACATCTTCAAATTCTAAATTATTTGCATTATATATTTTAGTAAAATTTGATTCTTGTATTTTCCTTAAAACTTTTTTAGGATTTTGTCCTGCATTTATCATTATTTGATTAAAAGGTTCATATATAGCTTTTTTTAAAATTTCATATGCTAATTTATTTTCTTTTATTTTATTATATTTTTTAATATTTGTATTATTCAATATTTTATTATCATAAATGTTAAATGCTTTTATGTATGATAATCCAGAACCTATTATTACTCCACTTGTTCGAGCTGCATTTATTGAAGATATGGCATCTTCTAATCTTAATTTTTTATCAGTTGCTTCTAATTTACTAACATCACCTACATAAATAACTGCTGTTTTATTTAAAAAATTATTTAATCTTTGTTTTAATAATTCTTTTTTATATTTTATTTTTTCTCTTTTTAATTCTTTTAAAATACTAATTTTTCTATTTTCTATACTTGTAGTATTTTTATTATATTCTATTATATTTGTATTAGTTTTTGTTATTTTAATATTTTTTGTATTTCCTAATTCTGATATATTAAGAAGCATTAATTCTTCTTCATTCTGACATAATTTAGTATTAAGCAATATACTTAAATCTTCAAAATATTCATCCTGATAATTGCCAAAATTTTTAATTTTAATTGCCGCTATTTTTAATATATTTCTTAACTTGTTATAGCATATTGTTTGTATAACTTTTTCATCAAAATCTTTTGCAATGATTAAAATTTCTTTATCTTCAGATTTTATTTTTTCTAATAAATTTAATATACAACCTAAATTATCTAATTTATTATTATATATTATTATATATGCATTTTGAAAATTAATTTCATTATTTTTTTCATTATTTACTAAATATGGACTTATATATCCTTCATTAATTTTTATACCATCATATATTTTAAAATATGTTTTATCTATTAAACTATCTTCTATAAAAATTCCATCAATAGCACCTTTTATATATATTTCTTTTAGCATTTTAGCTATATAATTATCTTTTGATGAAATTTTAGCTATTTTAAATATATCTTCTTTATTTATATTTTTTTTAGCTTCTTTTTTCATTATTTTAATAATATCATTAGATAATTTTTGTATTTCATTTTTAAATTCTGTACTATTTATATTTTTAGTTATTTTTTTTATACCTTGTTTTAAAATACTTTCACCAATAATTGTGGCAGTAGTTGTACCATCACCTGCTAAATCATCTGACTTTAAAGCTATTTCTTTAAACATATTTAAACCTAAACTTTCAAAAGGCTTTAATGAATATATTTCTTTAGCAATAGTTGCACCATCATTTGTTATTAAAGGTAATTCTCCAATTTTCTCTATTACTGCATTTTTACCTCTTGGTCCTATTGTTTTTTTTATACTTTCAGATAAAGTTTTTACACCTTTTATTATTTCTTTTCTTGCCCTTTTTCCAAATAATATATTTTCTATTTTCATGTATTTTATTTTCTTTCCTATTTTATATTATTTTCATTTGTACATTTATTTTTGTTTTTCTCTATTTATTTTACTTTTTATAACTTGAGATAAATTAGTTTTTCTTGTATATAAATCTAAATTATTTATCATAAATGTAATAACCGACTTAGAAGCTAAAATTATTAACTTCTTTTTTGCTCTTGTTATTGCAGTATATAACACATTTCTTCTAAGTAATAAATTATTTGCATTCGGCACAACTAATATAACTGTATCAAATTCACTACCTTGTGATTTATGTACTGTAATGACATAAGATAAAAAAATATTTTGTAAATCTTCATAAACATAATCAGCTTCTTTTCCATCATCAAAAGCTATTGTTAAATATTTATTTGTATTATCTATGTCTTTTATATATCCAGTTTCTCCATTAAAAATTCCAATTTCTTGTGAACCATCTATATTTACTAATCTTTTATCATAATCATTTTTTATTTGCATAATTCTATCAAATTCTCTATATTCTGTATTACCAACTTTTTTTGTATTAATGTATTCAGTTTTTTTATTTACAACTTCTTGTACAGTTTTATTTAATTCTATTGTTCCACACATTCCTTGTTTAGTAATAGATAATATTTGAGAATTCAAAAAAAATTCATCTTTATCTTCAATATTATTCAATAAATTAATTAGTTTATTTCTCATATCTATTGGACTATTAGATTCTATAAATTCAACATCCTTTAAATAATTTAAACCATCACTATCTTTACCGTCAAATATTTGAAATTCATCACCATTATTTACTCTATGTGCATTGATGATAATATTACTTCTGTTTGCTTGTCTAAAAATTGTATTTAAAATTTTTACATTAAAGGCTTGTGATTCAATTAAATCTTTTAAAATACTTCCAGGACCTACTGATTGAAGTTGATCTTTATCCCCTATAATTATTATTTTTATTCCTACAGATATAGCTTTTACTATATAATTCATTAGATAAATATCTATCATTGAAGCTTCGTCAACTACTAATATATCACAATCAAGTAATTCTATTTCTTGATATATGGCTCTGTTTATTTCATTTGTATTATTATCATTATATTTATTTATTTCAAGTAATCTATGTATTGTTGAAGCTTTATGACCTGTAACTTCTGTTATTCTTTTTGCTGCTTTTCCCGTTGGTGCTGCAACTAAAATTGTTTTACCAACACTTTTCATTACAGAGATTATAAATTTTATAATAGTTGTTTTACCCGTTCCAGGACCACCAGTTATTATATTTACATTATTTTCATTTATTGAAAATATAGCTTCTTTTTGTTCTTCTGTTAATACTATATTTTCACTTTTTTCTAATTTCTCTACTTCATCAATATATGTTTTTATTTTTGGCACTTTAAAATCTCTTATACTTATTAATTTCTTAGCTATATTTTCTTCAGCGATTAATATATCTTTATATTGAATCACATCTATTTCTTCATCAAATCCTTGAAACATTTTTTTAAATTTAATAATTATTCCTTCAGTTATTAATTCTTTTATACCAAATTCTATACTTTCAATATTTAAACTAATTTGTTTTTGTACGTTTACAATTAAATCATTTTCTATAACACATGTATTACCATTAGCCATGGCTATATTTAATAAATATCCTATACAAGCTTTTACCCTTTCAATACTGGATTTATCGTAACCTGATGCTATAGCCTCTTTATCTATTACTTGAAATTTAACATTACTAAATAATTTTAATAATATATATGGATTTTCTTTAATTATTTTTTCTGCATTTTCTTGCCATAATTCGTGTAATTTTGTAATATTTTCAATACTTAATTCATATTTTTTTAGAGATTTAGCAAGTTCAAAAACACCAAATTTTTGGTTATATTCTTCCTGAATAATATCTATTTTTGATTCATTCATACCTTTAATTTCTAATAATTTTTCTGGTGAATGTGTAATTACTTTAAACACATCTTCTCCAAATTTATCTAACATTCTACTTGCTATTTTTTCACCAACGCCTGTAAAATTTTTGGATAAAAATTTTATTATTTCATCATCTGCTTTTGGTAATGTTTTATCAAAACTGTCACTTTTAAATTGAATACCATATTTTGCGTGTTCTTCAAAAACACCTCTGCATTTTATATTATCACCTTTTTCTACATTAGGAAAAGTACCTTTTACAAAAATCATTTCACCTTTATTTTCTACATCTGAATTTATTACTCTCATTATTTTGAAAGAATTTTCATTAGCATAAATTATACTATCTATTTTACCTTGAATTTCGTTCACTTTTCCCCCTATATTTCTATATTTTAACACAATTTAATATTTTTCTATATATCAAAAGGATTCAATTCTACATATATTTTCGTATTTTTATCTAATTCTATATTTTGTAGTACTTGGTCTATCCAATTTATAACTAAAATATTTAAATTACATTTAACCACTATTTTCCATCTATATTGATTATTTATTTTTTCTATTTTATACATTTGTCTATTAAAAATATCTATCTTTTTATCTTCTTTATATATTTCTTTTATTTTATTTTCTAAAATATCTTTGTTATTTTTTAATATCTTTTCTAATTTTGTTGCTATATATTCTGACATTTTAAAATCTTTAGACAATATTTTAAAAATTATTATATCTGTAAATGGTGGATATTTTAATTTCTTTCTTAAATCTATTTCAATATTATAAAAAGATAAATAATCATTATTTTTTGCAAGTTCAATAACATAATGTTCTGGTGAATATGTTTGAATTAATGCTTCACCTTTTTCTTCTCTACCCGATCTCCCTATAACTTGTACCAAAGTTTGAAAAGCTGTTTCTGTTGCCCTATAAGTTTCTTGATTCAATAAATTATCTGCAAGTAAAACAGAAACAAAAGTTACATTTGTAAAATGATGACCTTTTACAATCATTTGTGTACCGATTAATACATCTTTATTTTCTTTTACAAATTCATTTAATATTTTTTCATGTCCACCAATATTTTGTGTTGTATCATGATCCATTCTAGATATCTTAATATCTGGTATTTTTTTTATTAATTCTTCTTCTAATTTTTGTGTACCCATTCCTGGCATTATTTTTGATTCAGAACCACATATTTTACATTTAGTTTCTACTTTAGTAGTATAACCACAATAATGGCATTTTAATAAATTTTCTTTTTTATGATAAGTTAAATTAATATTACAATTAGGACACATTTCAACATGACCACAATTTTTACAAATATAGCTTGAAGAAAAACCTCTTCTATTTAAAAAAATTAATGATTGTTTATTTTTATTTTTAACTTCAACTAATTTGTTTATTAATTCATCTGAAAATATACCATTTTTATTTCTCATATCTACTATTTGTACATTTGGTAATTCATTTTCTGTTGCTCTTTTTGTTAATGTAAGTAATTTAATTTTATTTAATTCTTTTGCTTGATACATTGTTTCAATAAGAGGTGTAGCACTTCCTAAAATATATACAGCATTATTATTTTTAGCAATATATCTTGCTATTTCTTTAGCATCATATTTTGGTGTTTTATCTGATTTATATGAAAAATCATGTTCTTCATCTACAATTATAGCACCTAAATTTTCTATTGGCGCAAATATAGCTGACCTTGTACCTAATACAACTAGATTATTCTTTTTTTTAGAAATTGCATTCCATTCTTCAAATCTTTTTCTAGTAGATAACTTACTATGCATAACATGAATATTATCTCCAAATCTATTTTTAAATCGATCTTCCATTTGTGATGTTAACGATATTTCTGGTACTAATATAACTACATTTTTATTTTTAGCAAGTACTTTTTCTATAGTTTGCAAATATACTTCTGTTTTTCCACTACCTGTTACTCCAAATAATAGAAATTCTTGAAACTCATTTTTATTTATACATTCTTCTATTTGCTCTAATGCATATTTCTGTTCTTCATTTAATATTTTTTTATCTTTATAATTTATATTATTATTTTTTTCATTATTACATTTTTTAAATTCATTTAATATTTTTTCAGATTTTATATTTTTTAATATTTCAATATATTCTTTTATATTACTATGAGTATATTTTTCTAACATATTTAAAAATATTTTTTTAATATTAGAATTATTTTTTTCAATATCTATATATTCATCTAAAGATAATTGTATATTTTTTTGTTGTATAACATTTATTTGTTCAAATTCTTTTAATATAGCACTTGTTATTCCTAAATTAATAATATGTTCCTTTAAAATTATATTATTATCCAAATTATATTGTTTTAAAAATATTAAATATTTTAGCATTAATTCTTTTTTTGAATTAACTTTAACTTTAATATCTTCTAAATTCATTTCGTCAAGATTACTTATTTCAATCACTTTATATTCTTTTTCTTTTAAAATATTACTGATCTTTTTAGAATTGGTCATAGGATTTAAAAATAACTTTATGCATTCAGATAAATTGCAAAAATATCTTTTAGATATTAATTGTGCTAATTTCATTTTTTCTTTAGATAAAGATTCTTCAGATATTATTTCTTTTATACTTCTAAATTTGCCTTTAAAATCTGATTTTTCTTTTAAATTAATTACATATCCATCTTGTTTTGAAAATTTAAAAGGTACACTAACTCTATTACCTATTTTAATTATTTTTTCTAATTCTTTAGGTACTTCATAGTCAAATATTGTATTTAATTTTTCTACATTTTCATTTATTATTATTTCCGCGAACATAAATTTATTATATCATATTTTTTACTTTTTTCTTATTTCATTGTACTTTTTTTTTGCATATGTTATTTTTATGTAAAAGATAATATACAATATATGGAGAAATTATGGAAAATAATTATATTAACAAAAAATTTAAATTTTTAAAAATTGCTACATTTTTATTATTCATATCATTAATTTTAATTGGTATATATTTTTTCTTATTAGGACAAAATTCATTACAAAAATCTCGTGGTATAGAAGTAAAAACATACTATATTGGTAAATTAGAAGATGCTGAAATTTATACAAAAGAACAATATTTAAATAACAATACATATATTCAAATATTTGAAGATGTACTACCTCTACTTAAAAAAAATTTAGATAATGATGCACAAACTGCAAATATTAAAGATAAAATGCAAATTAATTTAGATATTAGTTATTCATCATTATATAACATGTTAGATAATAGCGAAGTAAATAACAAATCTGCAAAATATATTTATAACGGTATAAATTATCTTATGTTATCTAATAAAAAAAATGACTATTTAAATTTTGATTTATTAGATATAGATAAAATATCTAAGCAACCTAAAAATTTTCTTCAATGTTCAATATCTTTATTAAATGATCATAGCGATGAAAAGAACAAAACTTTAAAAATTTCCTTTGATAATAAATATACTTCAACACATTATGAATATATATATAAAGTTGAAATAGATAAAGAAAATTTAAATATACATATTTTAAAAATGAATTAATACTTATGTATTAATTTTTTTATAACTGCAATATTTTGACACTTCAAATTTTTTACTATATACTTTTTATGTAAATATTTTAAAATTAATTTAATTATTAAGGAGGAATTAAAATGAATAAAATTTATTCATTGGAAACATTTAATTTTGTTTCTAAATTATTTATTAATAATCTTCAAACTATTTTAGATGATAATGTTAGAGCTCATTATAAAATGGGAGACCATTATATTGATTGGCTAAAAAAAAGTATTCAATTATCTTTGGAATTTTGTGTGTTATATTCAGAATCAATACAATTTAATGAGAATGATTATAACCAAAAATATTTTAGAGCGAACTTACTTAATTTTTTAAATGAAGAATTATCTAAAATTCAATTTAAAAAAATTAATGGATTTTATTTAAATTATACTAATCAAAAAAAATTAATTGAAAATAAAATTCCTTTAGAAATATATTTTCAATTAATTACAGAAAGTATATTAAAAAAATATTATACACCTTTTTTAATATTAAAAAGATATGAATATGGTATTTCTGAATTTATATTAAAAGTAATTCAACCAACCTATTTAATGAAACATACGTTGGAGGAATTGACTCATGATGTAATTTTAGAAATATAAAATTTTCAACACGTAGATATATTTACATAAGTCTACGTGTTAATTTTATTTTTTCATATTTTAGCTATATTTAATTTTTTATTATATAATTTAATTTATTAATTCTTTAATTTTTAAAAATGTAAGGTGTATATAAAATG
>CAUUHK010000008.1:0-14846 GCA_963545005.1 uncultured Eubacteriales bacterium
ACTGTTTAAGGAAAGGAGGATCGCGTAAATGCCAACTATTAATCAATTAGTTAGAAAAGGTAGAAATACATCAAAAGCAAAATCAAAGTCACCTGCATTACAAAAAAGATATAATTCAAAAACAAAAAAGATGACTAATGCTAGATCACCACAAAAAAGAGGTGTATGTACTGTTGTTAAAACTGTAACTCCAAAGAAACCAAACTCTGCGTTAAGAAAAGTAGCAAGAGTAAGACTTTCTAATGGATATGAAGTAACAGCATATATTCCAGGTGAAGGACATAATCTTCAAGAACATAGTGTTGTAACTATTCGTGGAGGAAGAGTAAAAGATTTACCAGGTGTTAGATACCATATAATTAGAGGTTCACTTGATACTGCAGGTGTTGCAGATAGAAAACAAGGAAGATCAAAATATGGTGCTAAAAGACCTAAAAAATAAAGTTGGAAAGTGCGATTCATTAAGACGCACTAACTAAAATTATTTAGAGTACCTAAAGATAATAATGTTATCTTAAAAAAATAAAATAAGGAGGGAAGAAAAGTGCCAAGAAAAAGACATGTTGCAAAAAGAGAAGTACTTGCAGATCCAAAATACAATAATAAAGTTGTAACTAAATTAATAAATAATATAATGCTTGATGGTAAAAAAAGTTTAGCACAAAGAATAGTTTATGATGCTTTCGATATAATTGCGGAAAAAACTGAAAGACCAGCATTAGAAGTATTTGAAGAAGCTTTAGAAAAAATTATGCCAGTACTTGAAGTAAAAGCAAGAAGAGTTGGTGGAGCAACATACCAAGTTCCACTTGAAATTAAACCACAAAGAAGACAAACATTAGGTTTAAGATGGTTAGTTTTATATAGTAGAAAAAGAAATGAAAAAACTATGTGTGAAAGACTTTCTGGTGAAATATTAGATGCAATCCAAGAAAATGGTGCAGCTTACAGAAAAAAAGTTGAAACTCACAAAATGGCTGAAGCAAATAAAGCATTTGCTCATTACAGATATTAATATTGTAATAAATTGAAAAATTTAAGAGAGGAATAAATATGGCAAAAAGACAAGCTGAGTTAAAAGACTATAGAAATATAGGAATAATGGCTCATATTGATGCTGGTAAAACAACAACAACTGAGAGAATATTATTTTATGCTGGAAATATTCATAAAATAGGTGAAACACATAATGGTGAATCTCAAATGGATACAATGGAAGATGAAAGAAATAGAGGTATCACTATTTCATCAGCAGCAACTACAGTTACATGGAATGGATGTAGAATAAATATTATAGATACACCAGGACACGTTGATTTTACAGTAGAAGTTGAAAGATCTTTAAGAGTATTAGATGGTGCTGTAACAGTTTTATCTGCAAAAGATGCTGTTCAACCACAATCTGAAACTGTTTGGAGACAAGCAAATAAATATAAAGTTCCTAGAATGGTATATGTTAACAAAATGGATATTGTTGGAGCAAATTATTTTAACTGCCTAAAACAATTATCAGATAGATTACATTGTAATCCAGTTGCACTTCAATTACCAATTGGTGCAGAAGATACATTTGAAGGTATAATTGATCTTATAGATATGAACGCAATTATATATAAAGATGATTTAGGAACAAATATAGAAACAATTGAAATACCAGAAGAATTTAAAGCACAAGCTAATGAATATAGAACAAAATTAGTAGAAACTGCTGCTGAATTTGAAGATGAATTAATGATGAAATATCTTGAAGGTGAAGAACTAACAAGAGAAGAAATTATTAGAGGTATTAGAAAAGGAACTATATCTAATAATATAGTACCAGTATGTTGTGGAACATCATACAAAAACAAAGGTGTTCAACCATTAATGAATTACATTACATATTTCATGCCATCACCAGTAGATGTTGATCATGTTAAAGGTGTTGATGAAGATGGAAATGAAATTGAAAGAAAAACATCAGATACTGAACCTTTTTCAGCGTTAGTATTTAAAATAGCTACAGATAGATATGTAGGAAAATTATGTTTCTTCAGAGTTTACTCTGGTATATTAGAAACAGGAACAACTGTTTTAAATAGTACTAAAGGTAAAAAAGAAAGAATCGGAAGATTATTACAAATGCATGCTAATAAAAGAACGGAAATAGAAAATGTATATGCTGGAGATATAGCTGCAGTTGTAGGATTAAAAGAAACTAGTACAGGTGATACTCTATGTACAGAAAGCGCACCTGTTATATTAGAACAAATGGAATTCCCAGAACCAGTTATAGATATAGCTATTGAACCAAAAGATAAAGATGCTCAAGAAAAAATGGGACTTGCACTTGCAAAACTTGCAGAAGAAGATCCAACATTCAGAGTAAGAACTGATCAAGAAACTGGACAAACAGTTATAGCCGGTATGGGAGAATTACATTTAGATATAATTATTTCAAGACTACAAAAAGAATTTTCTGTTGAATGTTCTGTAGGTAAACCACAAGTTGCATATAAAGAAACAATTAGAGATAAAGTTAAAGTTGAAGGTAAATTTATTAGACAATCTGGTGGTAAAGGACAATATGGTCATGTATGGATAGAAATGGAACCATTAGAACCAGGTACAGGAATATTATTTGAAAGTAAAATTGTTGGTGGTGCTATACCAAAAGAATATATTAAACCAACAGAAGAAGGTATAAGAGAAGCTGCATTAACAGGTGTACTTGCTGGATATCCAGTAATAGACTTTAAAGCTACATTAGTTGATGGTTCATACCACGATGTTGACTCTTCAGAAATGGCATTCCATATTGCAGGATCTATGGCATTCAAAGAAGGATGTAATAAAGCTCATGCAGTAATATTAGAACCTATAATGAGAGTTGAAATAACAGTACCAGAAGAATATATGGGAGATGTTATAGGTGATATGAATGCAAGAAGAGGAAGAATGGAAGGAACTGATAGTCAACAAGGAACACAGATTATCAGAGGATTTATACCACTTTCAGAAATGTTTGGATATGCAACTACATTAAGATCAAAAACTCAAGGTAGAGGTGTATATTCAATGGAACCATCTCATTATGAAGAAGTTCCAAGATCAATATTAGAAACAATTATTGCATCAAGAAAATAATTAAGGATATTATTGATTTTTTAAATAATTTAGTATATTATATCAATAGATTATAATATAAAATCGAAAATAAAAATTAAAAGAGGAGGAAAAAATGGCTAAAGAAAATTTTGATAGAAGTAAACCACACGTTAACATCGGAACAATCGGACATGTTGACCATGGTAAAACTACTACAACAGCAGCTATTACAAAATATTTAAATTTAAAAGGACTTGCAGAATTTTCAGCATATGATGGAATTGATAAAGCTCCAGAAGAAAGAGAAAGAGGAATAACAATCAATACAGCACACGTTGAATACCAAACAGAAAATAGACATTATGCACACGTTGATTGTCCTGGACACGCTGACTATGTTAAAAACATGATCACTGGTGCAGCACAAATGGACGGAGCTATACTTATAGTTTCTGCAGCTGATGGACCAATGCCTCAAACAAGAGAGCATATATTACTTGCTAAACAAGTTGGTGTTAAATATATAGTTGTATATTTAAACAAAACTGATCAAGTAGATGATCCAGAATTATTAGAATTAGTAGAAATGGAAGTTAGAGAATTATTATCTGAATATGGTTTCCCAGGAGATGATATTCCAATAGTAAAAGGTTCTTCATTAAAAGTATTAGAATCTACATCAACTAACCCAGATGATGAAGTTTACAGACCAATGAAAGAATTAATGGAAGCTGTTGATTCATATATCCCAACTCCAGAAAGACCAACTGAAGGTGCATTCTTAATGCCAGTTGAAGATACAATGACTATCTCAGGAAGAGGAACTGTTGCTACAGGAAGAATCGAAAGAGGTATAATTAAAATTGGAGATGAAGTTGAAATAGTTGGTATTAGACCAGAAAGAAAGAAAACTACTGTAACAGGTATAGAAATGTTTAGAAAAAATCTAACAGAAGGACAAGCTGGAGATAATGTAGGATTATTATTAAGAGGTGTTGATAGAGCTGATATAGAAAGAGGACAAGTTCTTGCTAAAGTTGGTTCAGTTAACCCACATACAAAATTCTCAGCAGAAGTATATATCTTAACTAAAGAAGAAGGTGGAAGACATACTCCATTCTTTAAAGGATATAAACCACAATTCTATTTCAGAACTACAGACGTTACTGGTGCTATTGAATTACCAGCAGGTGTTGAAATGGTTATGCCAGGTGAAAATATCACAATAAACGTTGAATTAATTTCTCCTATCGCTATGGAAGAAGGATTAAGATTCGCTATCCGTGAAGGTGGAAGAACTGTTGGTTCAGGAATTGTTTCAAAAATTTTAGAATAATTTGAAAAATATGAAAATAGGTAAAATATTTACCTATTTTTTTTATGTAAAAATAATATATATATTGTTACAAAAAAATTAAAAAAATTAGAAAAATAAGAAAAAAAAATCTTAATATTATATATTTAATATATATAATTAGGAGGAAAAATGGATAATAACACTTTAGATGATAACATGATAATAAATAATGTTGATTCAGAAACAATAATAAGTAATGATATAACTCCAGAAAATACTGAGCAAGTTAATAATAATTTTAATAGTAACAATGTAGTAGAACATGACAGTCAAACTAATAATGTGGATGTTAATCAAAATAGGTTAAATAATTTAAACAATATGGATAGAAATATTGAATTAAATAATGATACTAATTTTAATATGAATAATATAAATAATGTGAATCAAAACATGAATACTAATACTATGAATAAAAAATATAAATTACCATTAATAGTAGCTATATTAATACTATGTATATTAACTATTGTTGGACTTTTTGTTATTCTAAATAAAGATAAGTTATTTAAGAAAAAAGTAAATATTGTAAAACATAAAGAAGAAAAAAATGAATTAATAATAAAAAATATATTAAATGATTTAATAACATCTAATAATAAAATTAATTTAAAAATAGAAGATATAGTTATAGATAGTAAATTAAATCCAGATACAAAAATTATTAATTTAATAAAAAAATTAGATATAAATATTGAAAAAGTAACAGATGATAACAATGTTTTTCAAAGTGCATTAAATATAAAATTAGGAAAAGATAATTTATTAAATTTATATGGAAAATTAGAAAAAGATAATATATATATAAATATAGATGATTTATTTAAAAATGAATTAAAATTATCTGTAAAAGATCTAAACATTTCAGAATTTAATGTAGAAGATTTTTCAATATTAGATATGCTATTAATGATTTCTAAATATGAAACAAAGAAAACAGATAAAGGTTATGAAATAGTTTTCGACTTATCAGATAAAAATAATATATTAGATAAATTAAATGAAATAAAAGATGATAAAGACAAAATAGAAAAATTTGCAGATCTCGTTATAAAAAATAGAGATAATATAAAATCAAATTTTAATATTGATTTAGGAAAAGAAAATAAAAAAAGTATAATAGATAAAATACAAAAAGAAGATTACGAACCATTAGCTAATGAGATTTCAAAATTAAAAATAAAATTATCTTTCTTTTTAGCAATGAATAATAATAATTTAACAAATTTAAAAATAAAATTTAAAACAGAAAATACATATAATTTTAATATAGTATTAAATTTAAAAATAGAAAATAATTTAAATACAGTAAGTAAAACAGTAAACACTTCAAAAGCTAAAAATATGAAAATAGAACAAGTATTAGATATTGAAAAATATTTAGATAAATTAATGAAAATAAAAGATTTACAAGAATTTTTACCAAATCATGAAATGAATACTGAAAATGTGAAATTAAATAAAAATATAGAAAATAAAAAAGAAGAATTTAGTTATAAAGATGAATTAAAAAAAGGATTAAATAAATATTTACAATTATTATCTTCAAATAAATTAGTAGCAACAGATTTAACAAAAAACGATATGCAATATACTATTGAAAGCCATTTTGAAGAGTTAAAAAAAGCAGTTGAAATAATTGAAATCAAATTAAATGAAAAGAAAATTAACGGAAAAGAAATAATAGAAGTTAAAATTAGCATTAAAGAAAATAGTAAAACAAATACATATATATATAATGTAGGTGAAAAAAACAAAATAATAGAAGAATAAGGAAAAAATATGAAAAATAGATTTCAAGGTAATTTACCACCAAATGGATATAAAAATGTTGGTAAAAAAGTAATTAATTATGAAACAAAAAATATGGAAATAAAACCAATGTATTTTTATTTCTTTGCATTAGTGTTACCAATTGCAATTTATTTATTCATAAAATTCGATACAGCTAGTTTAATTAAAGAAAAAGTAGGTATACAATCAGCATTAAGCACAGAATATACTCAAAAAATAGAAAAAGATAAAGAATTGAATAAACTAAATATATTAGATAATGTAATGAAAAAACAAATAAAAGAAATAGATGAAAATGGATTAAATGAAGAAAAAAGCAATGAAGATATAGCTATTGAAATAAAACTTAAAAGTCAAATAGAAATAGTAATAAACGCTACTGAAAAATATGCTTTTTTTACACAAAAATTAGAAGAATTAAGAAAAACAGCAAATAAATCAATTTTAAAAACAAAGATACAAGAAGAATTAAATATGCAAACAAGTGGAAAAGTGAATATTATAGAATTTGACGTAGAAACAGATGTAGCAGAAGATTCATTACAAACTATTACATATTTAAAAATGGTATTAGTCGATAATAATTTTAATGATAGAAAAATGTATCTTAAATTAAAATTAAATGAAAATAAAACTATAGAAACAGTTATTAGTAGATTTTCAAAAATAAAGTAATTGCTATTAAAATAAACCAAGTTCGTTGTACAAAGAAAGTTTAACGATATAGGTTTATTTTTTATATATTAAAAATAAATAATATATAATATATAATATTTTTTATTTATTTTGACTGATTATACTTGAAAAAATACTCAAGATAGCGTATATTATGAATACGGAGGAAAAGTTATGGAAGATAATAACAATGAAGAAAAACAAATCGAAATCAAATTAGCAGATAATACTACAGAAGCAGAAAAAGATGTAGTTTTATCTAATGAAACAGAAGTTGTTCAAGAAGAATTAAAAGAAGAACAAAAATTTGAAGAACCTACAACAACAGAAATAAAAGTTGAAGTAGAAACAGAAGTAAAAACACCTAAAAAAAGAAAAGGTGGAATTGGTATTTTAATTTTTATATTAATTTTAGCTGCACTTTGTGCTTGCGGATATATGTTTAAAGATCAAATACTTGCTAGAGCTGGAAAAGTGTTACCACTTGAAAACTTAAAACCAGAAAATAAATTTATGAGTTTATTAGTAGACTTAGTGTCAGATAATAATAAAATATCTTATAAAATTAAAGATATAGATGTAAAAATGGATGGTCCTCAAGGATATAATACTAGTATGTTAAAAGATATTTTTTCTCAATTAAATTTTGAAATAGAAAAAGTATATGATAAAGATAGTTTAAATACGAATATTAATATGGTAGCAGATAACGAATCTTTAGTAGAAATATATGCTAAATTAGATAAAAAAGCTGTATATTTTGGTGAAAAAGTATTAACAAAAAAGCCATATGTATTTAAATTAAATAAAATGCCTATTAATTTTGAAATACCAAATAAAGAAAAATATAGTGAAATGTTAAAACAAACTAGTGAAGAATTAGAAATATTAAAAGAATTAGTAAATGTTGAAACAAAAATAGAAAATAATAATTATGAATTAAAAATCTCTAAAGCAAGTGGAAAAATTAGTGAAAGAATACAAAAAATTCAAAAAAATGAAGAAAAAGTAAAAAAAATAGCAGATTTAGTATATAAATACAGAAATTTCTTTGATATGCCAGATGCAACAAAAGATGATATAATTAAAAATATTAAACATGAATTAAGTGAAGATGAAATTAAAAAAATGGAACAAGAATATAAAAAAATAAATTTTAATTTTAGTATAAAAATGGTAATTGAAAATAATAAAGTTAAAACAATTAATTACTTAGTAGAAATGAAAAGAGAAAATGAAAACTTAAAATTTGAAATTGAAGGAAATGTTCTAAAAAATGACTTAAAAGAAGTAACTAATAAAGTTAATGAAAAAGAAGCTATAGAAGTGCAAAATACTATGGATGATGCAATTCAAGAAAATATAAATACAGAAGATTTAATGAAAAAAATTCAAAATAATAGAATTATACAACAAATAGTTGGTGCATTAACTTTAAATGCAAATGTTTTAAATGCAAATGAATAATTAAATAATAATTTTATATAATTAAAAATAAAAAATAGATATTAATAAAAATATATTGATATCTATTTTTATTTTATATATGATTAAATTAATCTAGATGTAAAAATATAAATAAGTAAAAATAAACAAAATAATAAAACATAGGAGTAATTATGAAAAATTTTGATAATGAAAAATATTTAGAATTACAAAAAAAAGATGTTATTCAAAGAATGAAAAATTTTGAAAGGCTATATATTGAAATAGGTGGCAAAATATTTGATGATTCACATGCAAAAAGAGTTTTAATTGATTTTGATGAAGATAATAAAATTAAAACATTAGAAGTTCTAAAAAAAGATATTGAAGTTGCAATATCTATATCTAATCAAGATATAGAAAATGAAAAAATTAGAAAAGATAAAAACATAACTTATGAAGATGAATTGTTTCAATTAATTAAAAAATTTCAAGAACGTGAAATGTTAGTTTCAGCAGTAATTATAAATAAGTATTCAGAAAGCTATAAAATTAAAAATTTTATAGAAAAAGTTAATCAAAAATATCCAAAAATAAAAATATGTAAGATATGGAAAATAGAAAATTATCCATATGATCCAAATATAGCTGTATCAGATGAAGGATTTGGTAAATCAGATTTTTTTAAAGCTAAGAAAAAAATAGTTTTAGTAACAGGTCCAGGTGCAGGCTCAGGTAAAATGACTTTTTGTTTATCACAAATTTATCATGAATTTAAAGCAAATAAAAAATGTGGTTATGCAAAAATAGAAACATTTCCAATTGCAGATTTAGGTACATTACATCCAGTTAATTTAGCCTATGAGGCAGCTACTGTAGATATAAAAGACAAAGTTTTGGTTGATCCTTTTTATTTAGAAAAATATGGTAAGTTAAAATCAAGTTATAACAGAGATATAGAGTTATTCCCTATATTAAAAAATATGTTAAATAAAATATTTGGTTTTGATTTATATACATCTCCAACAGAAATGGGAATAAATCATATAGCTGAATGTATAAATAATGAAGAAAATATAATAAAAGCGGCAAATGAAGAAATTATTAGAAGATATTTTAATATATTATATGTAACTAAACATGAATTTAAAGATAATCAAAGTTTAAATACAATAAATGAAGTTTTAAACAAAGCAAATCTAACACCTGAAGATAGTGAAATTGTAAAAAGTGTAAGAGAAATAAAAGATAAAGAAAATAGAGAAGTTATAGCGATAAAAATAGAAAATGAAAATAAAATAATATTTGGTAAAAAAACTAAAGAATTATTTCCAACTGCTAGTGTAATATTAAATTATAAAGCTAAGATGGCTGATGAATTATTATTAATACCAAAAGATGTATTACTACCAGTATTAGAATTAAAAAGGAGATATTTAAATAATGAAAATGCACTTTTAGATGCTTGGGATGTTTTAATAATATTAAGTATATTAAAATCATCAGATAAAAATATTGTTAAAATGATAAAAAATATGGATATATTAAAAAATGCTAGAATGCATTCTTCGTATGATACATCATCGTCAGATAAAAAATTATTTAATGATTTAAATATAGATATCACATACGAAGCATAAAAAAATAAAAATTGATATAGATATACAAAATGAGCTATGATATAATACAAAAAAAGAAAGGTTAGAGATAATTATGGAATTTAAAATATACGAAGAAAAAATGATAAATGCAATAAATCATTTATTAGATTTATTTGCAGATGTAAGAGCAGGAAGAGCAAATCCAAATATATTAAATAAAGTAACTGTTATGTATTATGGAGTTGAAACCCCTATAAATCAAACAGCTGGAATAAGTGTACCAGAAGCTAAACAAATACTTATTCAACCATGGGATAAATCAATTATAAAAGAAATAGAAAGAGCGATAAATGAGGCTAATATAGGGATCACACCACAAAATGATGGAAATGTATTAAGATTAATATTCCCAGATTTAACAGAAGAAAGAAGAAAAACTTTAGTTAAAGAAATAAAAGAAATGTCTGAAAATTCTAAAATAACAATTAGAAATATTAGAAGAGATATGATGGATGAAATTAAAGAATTAGAAAAACAAAAAATGATTGCAGAAGATGATAAAAAAAGATATGAAGAAGATGCTCAAAAGTTAGTAGATAAATATATTAAGAAAATAGAAGATGAATATAACCAAAAAGAAAAGGAGATAATGACAATCTAATGGAAGGTATAAATCATGTAGCAATTATCTTAGATGGTAATAGAAGATGGGCAAAAGCAAGAGGATTAAGACCAGAATTAGGACATAAAGAAGGTGCAAGAGTTTTAGAAGAATTTGCTCAAGAATGCGATAAATTAGGATTAAAATATTTAACAGTTTATTGTTTTTCTACAGAAAATTGGAACAGAGCTAAACATGAAGTTAATTATTTGATGGCAATATTTGAAATATATTTTAAAAGATTAATTGAAAATATGTCTAATTATAATATTAAAATTAATTTTTTAGGTAGTGATGATAAGATAAGTAAAAAATTAAAAAAACTTAAATATGAAGCTATGGAAAAAACAAAAGATAAAGCAGGCATGCAATTAAATTTATGTTTTAATTATGGTGGTAGAAGAGAATTAACAGAAACTATAAAAAAGATATCTGAAGAAGTAAAAGAAGGAAAAATATCTATAGAAGATATTACAGAAGAATATATTTCAAATTCAATATATTCAAAAAATATACCTGATCCAGATTTATTAATAAGGACAAGTGGTGAACAAAGAATAAGTAATTTTTTATTATGGCAAATAGCATATACAGAAATGTTATTTGTAGAAAAAAATTGGCCGGATTTTAGAATAGAAGATTTAAAAGAAGCTATTGAAAATTTTAAATCTAGAAATAGAAGATTTGGAGGAAAATAGTGAATAAAATAAATACAAAAAGTTTAGGAGAAAGATTATCGACTTCATTCATTTATGGTATTTCAGTAGTATTAGTTGTATTTATAGATAATATATATTTATCAAGTATATATTTTGGATTTATAATGATAGCTATAACACTAGAAATATTTAAATGTTTTGCGTCAGAAAAAAATAAAATGAGATATGTGATATATTTTTTAATAGTTCTCAATATTTTGTATTTATTTTTTGATTTTAAATATATAAATAGACCAGATATAAATAGTACACTATATCAAGAAATCTATTTGCACAAGAGTTATAGTATAAATTTATTTAATATATTAAGTATAATTATTGTGTCAGTATTTGCATTATTTAATTTATATAAATTATACAAATCTAATAAAGAACTTGAAGAAGAAGAAAAAAATATAGAAGCTGGAAGAAAAGTAAATAAAAAAAGAGGTGTTATAAAAATAACAAAAGAAAGTTTGAAAAATAATGCTAATAAAATATTCTATTTTTTCTATTTATATACATATTTAATAGTATTTCCAATACATTTAATAAAATATTCATATTTAACAAATGGAAAAATATTTTTAATCTTACTATATATAATCGTTATATCAACAGATTCATTTGCATATATATTAGGTAGTTTATTTGGAAAAATGAAATTTATAAAAATTAGTCCAAAAAAAACAATAATGGGAAGTATATCAGGAATTGTATTTACTGTTACATCAATTTTAATATATATATATATATTAAAATTGATGTATGGAAAAATAATGTTTAATATACCAGCTACAATAATATTAGGAATGTTTTTAAGCATAATAGCACAAATGGGAGATATATTAGCTTCTTATTTAAAAAGAATTAATAATAAAAAAGATTTTGGTAGTATCTTACCAGGTCATGGCGGTATATTAGATAGATGTGATGCATTAATTTTTACAGCACCATTTTTATACTATATGTTACCTTTTATAGTTATATAAAATTAAAATAAAGGAATGAATATGAATGAAAAATTAAAAAATCATTTAAATATGAATGATAAGCATAGAAAAAGTATAAAGAAGAATGAAAAAAAGCATTCTACTTTAATTTTTTTAGATAAAAATTTCAATTTAAACGAATATGAGAAAAAAAGAAAAGAAAAAGACGATAAAATATTAAAAATAATAAAACCTGTATATCACCCTATAATGTCTTTTTTAAATAGATTTGAAAATAATATATTACTAGCTTTATTATTAATGATATGTATATATAATTTTTTACCTAAAACAAATATATCAATATTTTTTAGTTGCTTAATAGCAATAATAGTAATAATTATTAAAAATATAATTAATAAAAATATATTTAATTCAACTATATATGTAATATATAAAGATAAAATTGTTGAAGAAAAATATTATATAAAAAAGAAAAAATATACACTAAAATATATGGAATTAAAAGATATTAGAATAGAAAATGAATTTAAAAATACATTAACAGGTTTAACTAATATAAATTATTTACCAAAAAGAACAAATATATTAGATTTTTCAAAAAGAAAAATTAGTATACCAAATATTAAAAATAATGAAAAAGATATACATGAAATAATTGAATATATAGATAGAAGTATATTGCTAAAGATGGCAAATAAAAATAATTAGGGGAGAATTATGAAATTATCTGAATGTTACTCAAATTTAATTTTAAGCGATATGACTAGTTTTTTAGATGTTATAAATATAGAAAAAACAAAAGATTCTGTAAATATATATTTATCTGCGGATGAAAAACTACCCTTTTTTGAATTACTAAAATTAAAAAAAGATATATATAAAATAGAAGATAAAAAAATAGATATAAAAATTAAATATAATGAAAAATTAAATATATGTTATTCACAAAATGATATAAAAGGAATGTGGGAAAATATTTCAGAATATGAAATGATAACAATCCCTTTTGGTGATACCATGATTAAAAATTCATATATAGAATTTAATGATAACAACATGGAAGTTATATTAGATGTAGATTTATCAGATTATTTTTATGAACTTGGACTTCATCATGTAATTAAAGCAGATTTAAAAAATATTTTTAATTTTGATACAGATGTTATTTTTAAAAAGCAGAATACTTTAGATAATAAAATTCAAGAACAACAATTAAAAAAAGATATAAATATAAAAAATAATAATGAAAATGTACATAATTTTCAAGATGTATTGAACTTTGATATAGATAGTAATATAGATTTTGTAAATTTTGAAGAAGAAAATATTGAATCTAATAAAATAGAAAATAATCAAAAATTCGGAATAAATATAGAAAAAAAAGTAGAAGAAAAAATAGAAAATAATGTGACAAAACTAGATAATGAATCTGAAAAAAATAATAAATATATAATTGATTCAAAAACAAATTCTGTAAAAATTAATAAAGAAGTTTTAAATAAAATAAAAAAAGAGGAAGTAAAAAAACAAGAACCAAAAGAAGAGGATGGAGATTTACCTGAATCAGGTTTGATGTTTGGTAAAAACTATAAAAATAATAATGATATTAAAAGATCAAAAATAGTTGAAATAACTCAAATGTCTGGAGACATTTTAATATATGGTGAAGCTTTTGATATTGAAACAAGAGAAATAGAAAAAAATAATTCAGTATTATATACAATAGGTGTATATGATGGAACTAGTTCAATTTTTGTTAAATTTTTTGTAAAAAAAGATAAGGCATTAGTGTTGGAAAAAAATTTAAAAAAAGGAACAGGACTTAAAATATATGGTAGAGCAAATTATGATACATTTACTAAAGATACAATTGTAAATGCAAACACTATATATAAATATGATTTAGAAAAAAAGAAAAAAAGAGTAGATTTAGCACCTAAAAAAAGAATTGAACTTGCTTGCCATACAAAAATGAGTATGCTTGAAGGAATAATTAATATAAAAGATTTAATTACAAGAGCAAGAGAATTTGGAATGCCAGCAATTGGTATTACTGATGAAGGAACAGTACAAATATTTCCAGAAGTAAATAAATTAACTAAAGATTTAGAAGATTTTAAAGCTTTATACGGAGTAGACGGATATATAGTTGATGATGCTGAAGAAAGCGTTTTTGATTTTAAAAACCAAAAAATAGATACAATTTATTCTGTATTAGACCTAGAAACAACAGGATTTTCATATTTAACAGAAAAAATAACGGAAATAGGTATTTTAAAAATAAATTCAAAAGGTGAAGTATTAGGAAAATATGAAACGTTTGTTAATCCAGAAAAACCAATACCAATAGAAGTTACAAAAGTAACTAATATAACAAATGAGATGGTACAAGATGCTCCTAAAATAGATAAAGTAATAAAAGAAGTTGTAGATTTTGTAGGTACAGATATTTTAGTTGCACATAATGCAGATTTTGATATTGGTTTTTTAAAATACAATGCAGAAAAAGAAAATTTAAAATTAGATAATACATATATTGATACATTAAGATTAGCTAAAGTAATATACCCAGAATTAAATAGATTTAAATTA
>CAUUHK010000009.1:0-14376 GCA_963545005.1 uncultured Eubacteriales bacterium
ATTTAAATAAAATAAAATAAAAACTTGAAATTCAAATATTTCAAGTTTTTTAAATATGTATTTATTATCTTTTTGAAAATTGTGGAGCTTTTCTTGCTTTTTTAAGACCATATTTTTTTCTTTCTTTCATTCTTGGATCTCTTGTTAAATATCCAGCAGCTTTTAAACTTGGTCTTGTATCAGGATCAGCTTTTAATAATGCTCTAGCTATACCATGTCTTACAGCACCAGCTTGTCCAGCTTTTCCTCCACCTTGTACGTTTACTTTAACGTCATATTTATCTAAGTTATTTGTTATTGTTAAAGATTGTTTTGCTATAACATCTAAAATGTTTGATGCAAAATATTCTTCAGTTGTTTTTCCATTAATAACTATACTTCCTTTACCTGGAGTTATTCTTACTCTAGCTATTGATTTTTTTCTTCTACCTGTTCCTAAAAATTCATTATTTGCCATATTTTACCTCCCAAACTTCTGGTTTTTGCGCAATTTGTTCATGTTTATCATCTGCATAAACTCTTAATTTTGTTAATTGTTGTCTTCCAAGTTTTGTATGAGGAAGCATACCTTTTACAGCAAGCATCATAAGTCTTTCAGGTCCTTTTTTCATCATATCTATTGCTTTTGTTTCTTTCATTCCACCCATATATCCAGAGTGTCTTCTATATATTTTTCCTTGTAATTTATTTCCTGTAAGAACTATATCTTTACAATTTATAACTACTACATGATCTCCTGTATCAATATGAGTTGCAAAATTTGGTTTATGTTTTCCTCTTAATAATTTAGCTACTTCAGTTGCTACTCTACCTAATGGTTTATTAGCAGCATCTATAATATACCATTTTTTTACTATTTCGCTAGCTTTTGGAGTATATGTTTTATTATTTTCCATCATTTCCTCCTTCTTCTTTTACTTCTTCATTTTTTTCTTCAACATTAACATCTTCATTAACTTCTGCTATATCTACTGTTTCTTCAGTTAATACTTCGTTAATATCTTCTTCTTGAGTTGTTTCTGGTACTTCTACAGTTTCTTTTAAATTTTCATATATTGTTTCAATTCTAGCACCTATTTTTTCTTTAGTTTTAGCAGATTTACCAACTCTATCTCTTAAATAATATAATTTTGCTCTTCTAGCTTTACCAACTCTTACTACTTCAACTTTTTCAACATTAGGTGAATGTAATAAGAAAGTTTTTTCTACACCAACACCATAAGAAATTCTTCTTACAGTAAAAGTTTTATTTAATCCACCATTTTGAATTTTTATAATTGTACCTTCAAATACTTGGATTCTTGATTTATTACCTTCTTTAATTCTAGCATGAACTCTTACAGTATTACCTACATTTAATTTTGGAACTGTTTGTTTTATTTGTTCATGTTCTATAGCTTTTATAATATCCATTTTTTTTCCTTTCCTATTTTAAATATTATTTTTTTCTAACTCTTCTAAAAATTCTTTTTCTTCTTTAGTAAGTTTAACTTTATTTATTAAATCTTTTCTTTTAATAAAAGTAGTTTTTAACGATTCATATTTTCTATATTTTTTTATTTCAGCATGATTACCTGATAGCAATATACTTGGTACTTCAATATTTTTATATATTTGTGGTTTTGTATATTGAGGATATTCTAACAATTCATTTGAAAAACTTTCGTCAGTTATTGTCATTTTATTTAATACTCCGTTTACATATCTTGATACTGAATCAATCAGTACCATTGCAGGTATTTCTCCACCTGTTAATATATAATCTCCTATTGATATTTCTTCAATATTATATAACTTAAAAATTCTTTCATCTATTCCTTCATAATGTCCACAAAGTATATTTATTTCATCATTTTTAGCAAGTTCAATAACTTTATTTTGATTTAATTTTTTACCTTTTGGGGACATATATATAATTTTAAATTTTTTTTTATTATTCTCATTTATCAATGAACTAATACTTCTATCTAATACATCACATTTTATTACCATGCCAGGTCCTCCACCATATGGTGTATCATCTACATGATTATGTTTATCTTCAGCAAAATCCCTTATATTAACTAAATTTATATTTATCTTATTATTTTGTTGTGCTTTAGATATTATACTATGATTTAATGTACTAAACATTTCTGGAAATAATGTTAAAATGTTAAATTTCATCTAATCCTCTTAATTTTACATGCATTTCTTTTTTTTCTATATTTATATTTTCAATAAAATTTTTATGTGCTGGAATTAAAATATTATTTTTTTTGTTTTTATCTAATCTTTCTATAACATATATATCTGTAGAAGATTCTATAACGTCAATTAATTTACCTATTAATTTTTCGTTTTCATATACATCTATTCCTATTAAATCTGAAATATAGTATTCATCATTATCTTCTATAGGGTTTTTAATGTTTCTTTCTTCTTTACTTACGTATATACTTATATTTTTTAATTTTTCAGCTTCATATATATTTTCAATATTTTTAAATTTTATTAAAACATATCCATTTAAAGTTGTTAATTTTTCAATTTCTACTTGTTCTAACATATTATTTTTTAATAAATATAGATTTTCATATTTTCTTATATCATATAAATCTTCGGTATATGCATTTACTTTAACATAACCTTTTATACCATGTGTATTTATTATTTTTGCAATTTCAATATATTCTAAATCGTTATATTTCTTATTCATTAATACCTAAATCCTCTATTTTAAATTTAATATATACTCTTTTTTTTACATTATTTAAGTTTTTAAAAATTTCTTTAATAGCATCTGCTATTTTTCCATTTTTACCTACAACTTTACCAAAATCTTTTTTATTTAATGTAACGGTATAGTTTATTTTATTAGATATTTCTTCTTTGATTTTGAAATTTTCATGTCCTAAAATATTTTTTATTAAATAACTTAATAATTCTACTTCATTCATCTAACACCTCCTATTAGTTTTCTGTGTTAGTTTCTTCAGTATTTTCTTCTAAAATTTCTTCTTTTTTATTTTCTACTTTTACTTCTTCTTTTTTAGGTTTAGCTACATATTTTTTTTCACCTTTTGCTATTGCTATTAATTTTTTGACAACATCTGTAGCTTGTGCTCCATTTTTTACCCATGTATCAACTTTTGCTAAGTCTATATTTACAGTTGATGGAGTTGTCATTGGATCATATGTTCCAATTTTTTCAATTACTTTTCCATCTCTTGCTGTTCTTGAATCAGCAATTACAACATGATAAAAAGGTGCTTTTTTCTTACCAGCTCTTTTTAGTCTAATTTTTACCATTTAAATTTCCCTCCATTTTAAAATTTTCCATTTTTTAATTTTTTCATTAGTGAATTTAATCCTTTTGGATTTGAAATTTCTTTCATCATTTTTTGCATCATTTCAAAAGAATGAATAAATTTATTGATATTTTCAACTGAAGTACCACTACCTTTAGCTATTCTTTTTCTTCTTGATGCATCCAATATTTTATGATTTTTTCTTTCTTTTTCAGTCATTGAATTAATTATAGCTTCAATCTTATTTAATTCTTTTTCATCTACTTCAATATCTCCTAAATTATTCATACCAGGAACCATTTTAATTAAAGAAGAAATTGGACCCATTTTTCTAACTTTTTTCATTTGTTCTAAATAATCATTTAAATCAAACTTCTGTTTTTTTATTTTTTCTTCTAATTTTTTTGCTTCATCTTCATTAAATTCTTCTTCAGCTTTTTCAATTAAAGATAAAACATCTCCCATACCTAATATTCTTTCAGCCATTCTATTTGGATAAAATTGTTCAAAATCGTTTAATTTCTCACCATTAGATATAAGTTTTATTGGTTTCCCTGTCATTTTTTTTACAGATAAAACTGCACCACCTCTAGTATCTGCATCTAGTTTTGTAAAGATTAAACCAGTTATATTTAATTTATCTTTAAAACTATTTGCAACATTTGAAGCATCCTGTCCAGAAAGAGAGTCAATTACTAAAAGAGTTTCTGTTAGAGTTATATTATTTTGTATATTTACTAATTCTTGCATTAAATTTTCATCTATTTGTAACCTTCCAGCTGTATCAATAATTAAAGTGTTACATAATTTAGATATGGCATATTCTTTAGCTTTTTTTATTATTTTAACTACATCTTTTTCATTTTTATCTGAAAAAACTGGTATATCTAAACTTTTTCCTAAAACTTCTAATTGCTCAATTGCTGCTGGTCTATATATATCGCAAGCGACAAGTAGAGGTTTCTTACCTTTTTTTCTTAACATATTTGCAAGTTTTGCTGATGCAGTTGTTTTACCAGTACCTTGAAGACCTACCATCATTATATATGTTATATCTGAATTACTAAATTTCAAATCTTCATCTTCATTTCCTAATAAATTTATTAATTCATCTTTAACTATTTTAATAACTTGTTGCCCTGGTGTTAACGATTTTAATACATCTTCACCTAAAGCTTTTTCTTCAATTCTTGCAATAAATTCTTTTGCAACTTTAAAATTAACATCTGCTTCTAAAAGAACTAATTTTATTTCTCTTAATGTATCTTTTAAAGTTTTTTCTGTAATTCTTGCTTCACCTTTTAATTTTCTAGTTATTTCACTAAATTTTGAAGTTAAGTTTTCAAAAGCCATTTTTTCTCCTAAATTTTAGATATATTTTTAATATCTGAAATATATTTTTTAATTTTATTAACATTAATATTGTCTTTATTTTTTTCTATTTCAGTTATATATTCTGAAATATTATCTGTCTTGTCTGCTATTTTTTGTTTATTTTTTAATATTTTTAATTCTTGTTCGAAATATTCCAATTTCTTTTTAGATTTTTTTACAGTATCCATAACAGCTTGTCTTGTTATATCTAAATTTTCAGAAATTTCTCCAAGCGATAAATCATTATTATAATAATCATTTAATATCTGATATTGTTTATTTGTTAATAATTTTCCATATATTTCTATTAGCATACATATTTTTACTAAATCTTCCAACTTTTTCCTCTCTGTAATGCTCTTTTACTTTACACTATTTTTATATTTTTGTCAAATAATATATATAAAAAACTAACTTGTTTACAGTTAGTTTATTCATTTGATTTATTTATTTTTGAATCTATTAATTTATCTATAGTTAATATGCCATAACTAGCTAATATACATATAATATATTGTAAAGCATACATATATCTATTTTGTGCTTCTACTAATATTAGTAATAGCATTCCTCCAAAAAAGATTAAATACATTAAAAATATTTTTAGATTTTTTTCTTTTACCATTTTAATTAAACCTGTTGCCATTAAAATAACTAAAATTCCATAATATATATTATTTATTTTAGCAAATTTTGACATATATTTTGTATATTTACCATCACTATTTATTGTACTAAATATCCAATACGTTTTATCTCTATCATCTCCTAATATTATTTGTGCCTTATTATATAATAGTTTTATATATTGTTTTATATTAATATTTTTTATTAGTTTATGCATAATTATTTTATTTGTCTTTTTGTTATCATAATTTTGTTTTTTTAATTCATCAAAATATTCTGAATAAGCCACATCATTATATGTACCATTTGCTTTAGCACCTACATTTATATAGCATGGAGCTATACTTCTCATAACTTTTTCTTGTAATACTGAATCCATATATATAAATATAATACTTCTTAAACATATATATGTAATTAATATTAGTGTAAAAATTATACCTTTATTTATAGCATATTTTTTCTTATTTTCAACAATAAAAATATTTAATATAAAGTATATACAAATAGATAATAGTAATACTGAGGCAAAATTTTTTAAAAATGTAGATACAGCTAATATTACACCTATTAGTATATATTTTAATATAGTATATATATCTAATTTTTTATCTATGTTTTTTAATAATATATATGTACTTAAAAGTAATAATAATGTACATAAATGTTCTTGAGTATATATTAAAGTATATAATATATTGGCTGGCCAAAAAATATACATTAATGTAGCTATAAAACTGTATCTTTCATTTTTTAGAATAATTTTACTATTTAAATATACTAATATACAAGAAATAGTTAAAATACACGCATTTAATAATAATGCTACTAACTGACTTACACCAAAAATATAATAAATTAAATTAGTTAATTTTGGATACATTATCCAATGTGTAAATACTCTGTAATATACTCCGTGAAAATCTAAAACTTTAGAATTATTAAACGCTACACTAAAATCTGAAACTTGTATTACTTTTGAATTTAAGATTAATACAGGTAATATTCTAGTAATAATACTTAAAACAACAATAATATATATATACTGTTTGTTATTAAAATGTATATTTAATTTTCTATTATATTTTTTTATTAAATATATTAACAACATTATTATTCCAAAAGAAAATATTTGAAAAAAGATTATCTCTTTATGTATTGCAAATGAAACAGGAAATATACAAAACAAAAAACTAAATACTGCTAATATGAATATTATATAATTATTTTTTTTATCCATATATACCTCTTTTACTTAATTTTATATTGATTTTTATCTGCTCTATCGTCCATTTGTCTTGTATAATCATCTGTCGCATAAAACCAATCAACTTTATCGTTTCTAGTACCACCAGTTCTATTTTGATTTAATAATATATCTATAAAGTTTAAAAATGCAATCAATATACCAACTCCACAAGTAAAAATATCTATTAAAGAATTAGTTTGCATATATTTTAATATTCCAGTTCCTAAATAAGCTAAATATGTTGAAAAATATATTACTCCAAAAAATTGTTTTCTTCTAAATAACATATATACACATATTAATGTAACAAACAGTGTTATAACTTCAAATAAAGGATCTATTGGTTGTATTATAAAAGGTTTATCTATACTATAAAAAAACATAACTATTACTCTAAATAGCCAATACATCACTGCCATCATGTTTAAAAACAAACTTAAAAATTCCATTTTTCTCTCCTATAAAATAAAATAAATACCAACTTTGGACTGGTATTTATTTTCGTATTAAATTAGTATGAATATATTTTATTCAACAAAATTATATTCATCATTCCATTTTTCTTTGAACATATTATATACAGTTTCTAAAACTTTTTCATCTTCAACATTTACATAGTTTTCTACATTTTTTTCTTCATCTAATTCATATTTTAAAATAAATACTTCTGTTTCTTCATCTTCATCTGCTTCAACTGGTATTAATACAACATATTCATTTGAATCATATTCTATTAAATCTAAAAATTCAAATTGATGTTCTTTTCCATCTTCATCTTCTAAAACAACTATTGCAGCTTCTTCTAATTGATCTTCATTTTTTATATCTTCGCTCATAATTTACTCCTTCTTTTCCTTTTATAGAAAGTATATATTAGTAAAAATAATATTTCAAGAATTTCTATACATTATTTCCATTATATATGGATTTTCCCATATAAACTTTTATAATTTTTTAATATATTCTAAAACATCTAATGCCATTTTCTTTTTCTCTGGAAAAGTATCAAATTTTTCGCACAATATTTCTTCTTTTGAAAACCATCGATAATTTAAAACTTCATCCTCTTTTGCTTTTATATCATCTGGATTTTTAGCTATTGCTATATAAAAAATATCCATATGTATATGATTTTCGTTAACTATATTTCTTTGTAATGCAAAAGGACGAATAAAATCTTCTTCACGAGGATATCTTTTACCTACTAGCTCAATATCTAAATTTGTTTCTTCTTTTACTTCCCTAGAAACAGTTGATTCTGGATCTTCATTTGCTTCAATATGTCCTCCAACAAACAGCCATTTATTTAATTTTTTATGATGTATAAATAATATTTTTTGAGTTTTAATATTTACAATACATGCTGTCGCACAAAAATGTATTTCCATAATTATTTATTCTCCTGTATATAATTAAAATAATATATTTCTAAAGAAAATTTAACTTCATCAGTTATATTTGAATTATTTCTTGCTTCATCTATTGTTAACCATTTATAACTATCATGTTCTGTTAATTGAACATGATCTGTAGATTTTACTTTAACAGCAAAATTAAATTGTCTAGCTTTTTTTCCACTTCCAGAAATATAATCAAAACTATTTACATAAGCTGACACTTCTTCTATATCTAAATTTGTTTCTTCTTTTACTTCTCTACATAAACCTTCATAAATATTTTCACCATTTTCCATATTGCCACTTGGTAGCTCATCAATTCCACCCATAAAATCATCTTTTTTTCTTGTCATTACTAAAATTTCATTTTTTGTATTTAATACTATAGCTCCAACAACATTTTTAATAATTCCATCTTCTTTTGATTTTTCTATTAATAAATCATAAAATTTCATTTTTTTCTCCTCCTTTATTTTGATAATATTTTGAAACTTTTTTTAATATATCACAATATTTTAAAATAATTGCTATATCGTCTTCACAATACCATACTGGTAGTTTAAATGAATTTTCATAAAATTTATCTGCATTTATAAATTCTTCATTTTCATTTAATATTTTTAATTTAATACTCTAAAAATTAAATCTCCAGTTTTTTACAAAATTGGAGATTTTTACTTTTTAATAAATATTTTTTATTTATCTATTTCTTTGTTTTTTAAATAACTTTTTAAAATATATACAGCAGCTAAAGTATCTCGAATATTTTTTCTATCTTCTTTTTTTACATTCATCATGTACATGAATTCATCAGCTTCAAGTGAAGTATATCTTTCATCTACAAAATCTATTTCAATTTTATTAAATCTACATTTTAACTTATGTATAAATTGTTCTGTTTTAATAGCCCTATCGCCTTTTGTTCCATCAGCATTATATGGCATTCCTACAATTATTTTATATATATTTTTCTCTTGGATAATATTTTCTATTTCAGCTAATAATATTTTATCTGAATTATTATGTTTTATTGTTTTATACGGCTGAACTGTTATTTGCAATTCATCAGTATATGCAATACCAGTTCTAACATCACCATAATCTATTCCTAAAATTCTCATAATTAAATTCCTAAATATTTTCTAATCATTTGCTCTAATAATTCATCTCTATCCAAACTACCAATTAATGCTCTTGCATTTTTATAATTAGTTATATATGTTGGATCACCAGATATAACATAACCTACTAACTGTTTAATAGGGTCATAGCCTTTTTCAACTAATGCTTGATATACCTCTTTTAAAATTGATTGTATATATTCTTTCTTTACTTCTAAATTACTTTTTTCATTATCGAAAAACATTGTTTTATCAAAATTATCCATAATTTCTCCTTAATTTATTTTTTTATTAATCATATATTGAATTTTTTTTAAGTTTTCCATATCTTCTAAACTTAAGTTTTTTTCATTTGTATTTTCCCAAACAAAATATCCAACATACTCATTATCATTTTTAATAATTGGCATAAATATTAATGGATTATTATGTGATCCTTTTTTTATTTCTGCAACATTTTTCATATTTATTTCTTTTTCAAAAATGTCATCATAATTTGAATATGATAGTACTAAATTTTCTTGATTTATTATATCAATATTTGTTTTCATATTAAAATTAGTTAAAGATGATATAATAATTTTAAATTCATCAGCTATTTCTTTACCTATTAATTCCATTTTTTTATTATCTGGAATTTCATCATTTAATATTTGATTAATTTTATTAATACATAACTTTTCATCTTGATTATTAATACTATTTTTGATTTTGTTAATGTATAACATTTTTGATTTTAATTCAAAATTATACATAATAAGCATTAAAATTATAGTTATTCCCAATGCTATAAATATCATTTATTTACCTCTATTAAAACAATCCTTTATTATTATAATTGTTTTCATCTATATTTCTTTGATTCATTTTCATATTTTGATAATACATTTGCATATTATTCATATTATGATTATTGTTCATATTTCTATTTTGCATCAAATTTTGTTCATAAAAATTCATTTGTTCTTTTGGCTTAAATTTTTCTTTCATTTTATTAAATGAATCTGCTAAATTAATTTTATTTGTTCTATTCATATTATTAAAACTATTGTTTCTCATTTGCATATTATTATAATTTATCTGATTATAATATGGTGAATTTGGTTGATTTCTCATATTATTAACATCCATATTATTTCTATTATTATTCATATTATTATAACTGTTATAGTTAGGAGTATAATTATAATTTTGTGAAGACATATTTAAATTTTGATTCATACCAAAATTCATGCTACCCATATTAATATTTTGATTTGCATCATTATTATAATTATTTGCATTATTTTGCGCATTATTCATATTAAAATTTTGAGTATTACCTTGATTATTTACATTATTATTTTGCGCATAATTTATGTTGCTCATAAATGTATTAACATTATTTCTATTAAAATTGTAATTACCTTCTGTATTTGAATGTATTGTATTTTGCATATTTAAATTATTAGGTTTATTTATATATGTTGTATCGTTTAAATTATGTACTGAATTTGCCAATAATTTTAATGATTCAATAAATCTTTTTGAATATCCTGAAATTTCATATTTACAAAAAGCTATATTTTCTAAATATCTTTGATAAACAATTTCATCAAAAGGTATAGAATATACCTTAACTAAATTTTTATCAAAAATTTCTTTCATGTATGACATTGATGGATGATTATATGTTGAAATTCCACCAACTATCATTTTTCTAGTAATACCTTTAAGTGGTAATTCCTTATTTATAACTATTCTTAAATTATCGTTATTTATAATATTAAAAGCTTTTAAGTCTTTTAAAAATGTTGTTAATGGTTGTATTGTTAATATATCCATTGATTGAACAGCATATATTTCATTACTTCCTGCAAAATATGAGAAGTTTGTATTAAAATCAGTATCTATTAATACCACTTGATAATTTTGAATTAATGCTTTTAATATACTTTCAGCATCATCATAATCTCTTCCATTTTCAGGTAATGCTGTAAATATCGTTAAATTATTTTTAACTTCAACTCCTTCACATAAACCTTTTTTTAATTTATCTGTTGATAGTTGTGCTATATTTTTTAAATTATCATCATTATTTGTACACATATAATAACTATTTCTATTCTTTGTCATATCTAAAATAGCTGTTTTTATACCTATAGAAGATAACAACATACCTATAGAATTTACTAAAAATGATACACCATTTTTGCTTGTTCCTATGAAAGATACAATTTTTTTATCTAAATTTATAAATTGTGTTAAATTTGGTACTTTAAATTCATTTGAATTTTTTGCTATTTTTTTTTCCACATTTACTTGTGTTTTTTGTGGAATATTATTTTCTATAATTTCTTTTTGTACTTGCTTTATTTCATTATTTTTAGTCTGTTCTTCTTTTTGAAAATTTTTATACATATTAATAATTTCTTCAGAAACTAAAGAATTATCTTCTTCATTATGTGCTACTTCCATATTATTTTGAATTTTTTCATTTTGAACAGTTTTTACTTCATTTGCATTTTCAGAAATATTTAGATTTTGTTCTTGGTTACCAAAATCTAGTATTAATTCACCTGTATCAGATATAAAGTTATCTGTAACTATATTTATTTCTGCTTTTTTTTCTGTTTCTTTTTGCTCATTATTTTGATTTTCTGCAATTTTTGTTTCATTTACTACAGGTTTTATTGGTGTATTATTTACATTTTGAACTATATTTTGATTAATGCTTTTAAATGTAGATTCAGATTTTACTGTATTTTCCACACTAATTTTTGTACCTTCAACAGATAAATTTAATAATTCGTTATATTTTAAATTTTCTTTAATTAAAACATTTTTTACTTCTTCAGGCAATTGTGTAATTATATATTTTAATTGTTCTTCTGTATATTGTCCTACTATTTTATTGAATGTATCAGAATATTTTTCTTTTTCAATTCCTTTATAATATCTATTAATATTTTTAATTTCATTATCGCTAACTATTTTAGTATCTGCATTTTCATTATTTATTTCTTCATGTTTAATACCATAATATACTTTTGCATCTTCTTTATTATTCGGATTTTTAATTAAATTACAAATTTTTGTAATTGTTCTATCATTTCCTATTAATGCATTATATATTCCTATTGAAAAACATCTAGCTAGGAACGAATCACATTTTTTTCTCTTTTCATTTGAAATATATATAATAGGTAATCTACTTCCATCTTTTTTTATAGCTTCTTCAGTTATTTTTTCCATTTTTGTAAATAGAAATTTATCTGCTGCTACTGCATTATTACTTGAAAATACTTCTAAATCTTCACTAATTACAATTCTGTCATAAGTGTTATCTTTTTGTATTTCTTTTATAATTGCATTAAAGTAATATACATTTTTATATGATATTACTTCTTTAAAATTCTCTTGATATTTTTTAATTATTGCTTCTGAAATATTTTCATTACTTACTGCAAATAATACTTTCATTAGTTCCCCCAACCTTTAACTATTATAGCGAATGCTAATGGTAAAATTTGTAATACCACAAACACCCAAATAGTGATTCTCCTTAGTACATATCCTTTATTCCATATTTTTTTAGTATTTAATCCAAGCACATATTGATATATTATTGATACTGCAAATATTAAAGCACATATTGGAATACTTGCTCTTGAAATTAAATGTAAAACGTATGCTGTTACTGCATATGGTAAAGAATTATTATATTTATTTTTATATTTTTCAAAACCTGATGCTGTTTTGTTTTTTATATTTACTAATTCAGATTTTGTATCATCTGGAACAATATTATTTAATTTTTTCTTATTTTCTTCTATTTGTTCCTGAATTTTTTTACTATCTGAATTATTTTTATTTTCTGTATTTTTATCTTCAATTTTTTCTTTTTCTTCTTTTTTTGTTGTTTCTTTTTTTACATTTTTAGTTTTCTCATGTTCATTTGCTTTTTCTGTTTTCGATCTTTGTTCATCATTGCTAAACAATGTTGGAATATCTAATTCTAAAGCTGTTTCTTTAAAATTATTTTTAACTATATTTATTTCTAAATATTTATTATACTGCACAAATTGTATACAAAACAATGCTATAATAAATGCTAAAATCATAGATTTGTTATGCAATTTTTTTTTCAAATTTTCACCTCATCTATTTTTTAAAAATTGATTTTATCTTTTTAAAAAATCCTCCATTTTCTTTGATTTTTTCATATTTCTCAATATTATCTATTATATCTTTTGTAATAAATTCATTATATTTATTGTTTTCAATAATTTCTTTTAATATATGGTCATTATTATATATCTTACTTAATTGTTCATTAAATTTAAATTCTACTGGCTTATTTTCTATAGCTCTAATAACTCTTCTTTTTTGTTCTTCATTCTCACACCAAAAATTTAAATTAATAATATTTAAAATATCAAAAGTATATTCCTGTAAGTTATTTTTATATAACGGAATATTATTATCTATTTCAACAATATAATTAGACTCTTTAATTTCTTCAAAAAAATTTAATAATTCACTTGGTACTTTTTCTATATATTCTTTATTCATATGATTTAAAATATATAAAACTTCAGTATACGCTTTTCTATCATTTTCAGGTAAAATATTATTCATATTTTCTCCAATTCTTTTTTAATATTATATATTCTTTTTAGCATTATTTCAATTATTTATTTTCTCAATCTGCTAAATAATCATTAAAAAATAATATGATAAACATAGATATATTAGAGCTGTTATTGGTACTAATTTATTAAAAACATTTTTTGATCTTTTGTGATGAAACATTACCATTCCCATTAATGCCCCAAAAGATCCACCAATTAAATTTAAAAAAAGTAACATTTGTTCTGGAACTCTATTTATTTGTTTTTTAGCATAATATTTATCTAATGAAAATATAATAAATGTTATAAAATTTATTATATAAAAATATTTCATAAAAATTAGATATATACTCATTTTTTTCTCCTTTTCTTATTATAACAAATAAATATTTTTCATTCTATAAAAATTAAAAATATTAAATATAAAAATATATAAACTGCTAATTAAAGCAGTTTATATTATATATCTTTTATAACTATAACTTCTGTTTTGTTTTCATTGTTATATGTTTCTTTTAAATTAGTTCTATTTACTTTACTTTGTTTTGCTGTATCTAGTGCTCTTTTTTCTCTTATAACAGTTACTTTAATTTCACCTGGAAAAGCTAATTCATTTTCTATACTTTGAGCTACTTCTCTTGCTAATACTGTCATTTCATCATCAGATATTTTATCTGGATCAACTATTAATCTTATTTCTCTACC
>CAUUHK010000010.1:0-13446 GCA_963545005.1 uncultured Eubacteriales bacterium
AATTTTTCTTTTTTCTATATTTACAAAAAATATGTTTACTTAGAACAAAATTTAATATATTATATAATTATTGAGAATATGAAAGGAATAATATGAAAACAAGAGGATTTGAAATAGCAAAAGGTTATGAAGAAAAAAATATAAATTTACCAAAAAGAAATACTAAATATGCAGCAGGTTACGATTTTGAAGCTGCAGAAGATACAATAATACCTGCAAACAATATAAAACCTGTATTAGTAAAAACAGGAATAAAAGCATATATGTTAGATGATGAAGTATTAAAATTATATAATAGAAGTAGTAATCCAAGTAAAAAGGGTATAGTACTTGCTAATTCAGTAGGAATTATAGATAAAGATTATTATGGAAATGAAGATAATGATGGAAATATAATGTTTGCATTTTTTAACATTACAAATGAAGAAGTATTAATAAAAAAAGGTGATAGAGTAGGGCAAGGAATATTTGTAAAATATTTAATTTCAGATGAAGACAATGCAGAAGGAGAAAGAACTGGTGGATTTGGTTCAACAGGAAAATAGTAGAGGTGAAAATATGGATAAAAAAGATCAAGAATTAAAGAAAATAGCAAAAATGCAAGAAAAAGAATTAAAAAAGACAATGAAGAAAAAATCTAGAACAAATACAAAATATACATTAATAACTAGAATTACAGCAGGATTAATAGTATTAGCTATGATGGCTTCAGCAATTGTTGGATTTATAGAAATAATTAAAGTATTATTAAAAAAATAAAATAATAAATATAGATAAAATTAAAACAACTTAATAATTTAAGTTGTTTTAATTATTAGTGCTATTGTTATTATTATTATTATCTAAAATATGTGAATTATTAGGAATTTTATTACCATATTCTACAATTTGATCTTTACCTAAATAAGTAACTGTAGATATTAATTTTTTACCAGATATTGAATTACCATTAATATATTTTTATTTATATATTTTATATTTTCCAGAAGGAAGTCCATAATCTACAACTTTTTCATAGCTAGTTATTTCATTAAAATTAGGTTTTCTTATAATATTCATTTGCGTAAATTCAATTTGTTCGTTATATATCTTGATAGTTGGTTCACTTGTATTTTTAATACTATGTAAAGAAATAGTTAATCCAGAATTATCTAGCATAGTAGTTATTTTTATTTTATTTCCACGATTATTTCTAAATTTTAAATTATGTCCAGATAAATTTATATTTGCATCTAAACCAACTGTTATATAATTTGGATAAAAATATGTATGATTATGAGTAAGTATATCTAGGTCACTTAAAATTAAATTTGCATATAAACAGGAAGCTAATATTTTTGTACCACCACCATATTCATTTTTAAAAATTCCATCTGTTTCAGATTTTGCTATAACAAAATTTTTATTTTTATTAAAATTATCAAAAAATGCTAATAAAGAAAATTCAGTATTATTATTAATGATTTGGTTATTTAAAATATACGCTGCTTCAGAGATGTTTTTTAATTCTTCATTAGTTATTCCTAGAGGAAATGTAACTTTATAACTAGATAAAACATCTTTAAAATATGTATTATTAATATTTGATTGTAATATATTAGGCTTAATTCTAATTATAGGAATTCTGCATTCTTTTTCAGATGAATCATAAAGTTTTTTAGCTTCTTCGATAGTTATTCCTAAATCGGTACCATATTTTTCAGGATGAATTTTACCTTCATTATCTATATATGCATCTTCAGGTTGTACTTTAAACTGATTATATATTTTATTAAAATCGATTTTTTCTTTATTACCAGTAGTGAGTGGAATTACAGTTTCATTTGTATAATTATTACTATTAAATTTATTTACAACAATTTTATATACTTCAGATTTAGTTATTTTTAGTGGTTCATCACCTTTATATATAACTAATGTATCATTTTCTATTTTAGTTAAATCTTTAACATTATTTTTTGGAATTAAATTAATAATTTCATCTGCAATATTTTTTAATTTTTCATCATTAAAATCTTTTTCAATTGTTATATTAATTTTATGATTTAATGTTTTAGTAAATTTAAAATTCTTTTTACTTTCTTCAAAAGCTTTATCTACAGCTTTATCATAATTTAAAGAAAAATCAAAATCACTAGCTTTAAAATTAAATGAAACATCACCTATTTTAAAATATGCTGGAGTATTATTTATATATGAAAACGATTCTTCTAATTGTTTTTTTGCTTCATTCCAAGTTTTACCTTCCATATTTATATCTTCAATATATATATTTTTTAAAATTTTAGTTCTATCATATCTGAAATATATAAATAGAAAATATAGTAATGAGGCTAAAAATAGAGTTAATAGGGTAATTATAGTTATAATTAAAAAATTATTTAAATTACTTCTATTATTATTTTTAAAATTATTATTAAAAATATAATCATCGTTATTATAAAATATATTATCTTTATTAGGAGTAATACCTAATCCATTTTTTTTAAATTTCATATATGCCTTTCAGGAATTTTATTTATATTTTATTATACAATAAATATATTATCTTAACTATATAATGTATAAATAATGTATAAAAATTGATATATAAAATTTATTAAAGTTGTGATATTATAAAGTTGAATGAGGTAATATGATAGAAAATAAGAAAATAAATATTATTGTTATTAAAAGAAATGGTAGAAGAGTAGAATTTGATGGAACTAAAATAGCTGTCGCTATAAAAAAAGCTTTTGATAGTGTAAATATTACAAATGGTACTAAATATAATGTTGAAGATGTAAATAAAATTTACACAGCAGTAATAAAAAATATTGAAAAAAATAATAGAGATAAGATCAAAATAGAAGAAATTCAAGATTTAATATTAAATATATTAAAAATAGAAAATTATGAGGATGTATATAAATCTTTTGATGAGTATAGAAAAAATCGTGAAAAATCTAGAATTTTATTTGAAGATGAAAAAAGAGAACATAAATTTTTTGCGGTACTTGAAAAAGAAAAAACATTATTTCAAAAAAATATATTTAATAATAATAATATGCCAAAAGAAACAATGATTAATTTAGGTTCAGCAATTACAAAACAATATTCAATAGTATATTCTTTAAAGAAAAAAATATCTGAAGCTCATGAAGTAGGGGATATATATATACATGATTTAGAATACCTACCAATGGGAACAACAACAGCAAGTATGGTAAATTTAAACGCTGTATTTAAAAATGGATTTTCAACAGGAATAGGAAAATATAGGCCTCCTAATAATATTTTTACATATGGAATGCTTACATATATATTATCTGAAAGTTTGAAACAAGAACAAAGTGGTAAAATGGGTATACCATATTTTGATACATATTTTGCAGAAGGGATAATTAAAACTTTTAAAAAAGAATTTAAAAAGAATTTATTTAATTATTTAGAGTTTTTAGGTGTATTAGAATTTATGCCAACAAATTCGATTGAAAGAGAAATAATAAAAATAGATAGATTAGATATTAATTTAGAATTATTTTACCAATATTTTAGAAAGTCTAAAAAAATGGAAGAATTAGTTGAAAAATCATATAAAAATGCATTAGAAGAAACTAAAAAATTAGCTAAAAAAACAATTGAAGCATTATTACATAATTTTAATCATAATTCTAATTATTTAATAAATAATGAAAATAATATAAAATCTAAAATTGCATTAAATATAGGTGAAGATAATACAAAAGCAGGTATGATGGTATTTGAACTTTTATTAGACATAATAGAAGAAGGATTAGGTAATGAAATACCAGCAATTGAACCAGATATTTTTATATCTATAAAAAAAGAAGATTTATTAAAATTAAAAGAATATATTTTAAATGGCGAAAATATTTATGATGAAAATATAATTAATTTTAATAAAGCACTAAATTTATCTTGCTATAGGGAAAATTTTTATTTTGTAATTTCAAATGAAAAAAATACCAATGAAATATATAATGCAAAATATATTATGAATCATATGAGGATAAAAGAAAATATTATCCAAGATAAACAAAATCCAGAAGGAAGAGGAATTATATCTACAACAAGTATTAATTTACCAAGAATTGCAATTAATACAAAAAATGAAAAAGCATTTTTTGAAGAATTAGAAGAAAAAATGGATTTAGTAAAATTACAACTTTTTGATAGATTTGATATACAATGTGATACTAACCCTAATTATTATTCAGTACTATATAATGAAAATGTATGGATAGATATAGATAAATTAAAAACAGGAGATAGGCTAAGAAAAATACTAAAAAATGGTAATTTAAATATAGGGTTTTCAGGGTTATATGAAGCATCATATATTTTAAATAATAAAAATAATGAATTTAAAAAAATTGAAAAAATAGAAGAAAAAATATTAAAATTCATGAAAGAAAGATGTGAAAAATATAGTAAAGAACTTAATTTAAATTTCAAATTATATGAAGATTTTTTTAGTGGAGAAAGATTTATTGAATTAGATAAGGCTATATTTGGTAATATAATTAATGTTACAGATAAAGAAAAATATAATTCTTTTTATGATAAAAACATATATAAAGATATAAAAGATATAATAATTTTTAAGTCAAAAATGCAAAAATATATTACAGGTGGGAGTATAATTAGTATTAGAAAATCAGACTTAGAAAAAGAATTTAAAATGAATAATGATAACGAAATTTTAAATAAAATAGACGTGTTATTATTAGTAAGTAATAATAACGGAGAATTAGTAAAATTTATCAATAAATAAAAATAAAAAATATTAAGGAGAAACAATGAAAAAAGTAATAGTACTGATAGGCGGAAATTCAAGTGAACATGAAGTATCTATTGTTTCAGGAATAAATGTATTTAAAAAAATAGAAGGATATGAAAAAAATATAATATATTTAGATAAAGAAAATATACCTTTTTATATAGAAAAAGATTTTTTGGAAAAAGATGTAGATATTACATATATACCTAAAATAAAAGAAAAAATAGAAAATTTTGAATCTGAACTAAAACTTTATGATATTGTATTTCCAGTAATGCATGGAAGTTTTGGTGAAGATGGTAAATTACAGGGAATATTAGAAAAAAATAATTTAAAATATGCAGGATGTAAATTATTAAGTTCAGCATTATGTATGGATAAAGTATATGCAAAATACGTGTTTGAAAATGCAGGGTTAAATGTAGCAAAATATATTTATTTAAAAAAAGATTTTAAAGATAAAATATTTAATTTTGAAAAAGGAAATATAGAAGAAGTAGATTTAGAATTAATAGATAAAAAAATTGTAGAAAAATTAAAATATCCTGTATTTGTCAAACCTGCAAATTCCGGTTCATCTGTTGGAGTAAGTAAAGTAAGTAAAAAAGAAGAATTAGAAAAAGCTATAAATATAGCTTTTAAAGAAGATAATAAAATTTTAATAGAAGAAGCTTTAATTGGAAAAGAAATTGAATGTGCTATATTGGAAAAAGATGATGAATTATTTGCAAGTAAAATAGGTGAAATATTATCTGCAGAAAATTTTTATACATTTAATGCAAAATATCTTAATGCAGAATCTAAAACAGTAATATTAGAAGCAAAAGAAGAGATAATAAAAAAAATACAAGAAACAGCAAAATATGCTTTTAGATTAATGGATTGTAAGGGTATTTCAAGAGTAGATATGTTTCTAATAGGAGAAAAAATATATATAAATGAAATTAATACTATGCCAGGATTTACAGCAATTTCAATGTATCCACAATTATTAGTTGCAAGTGGATTAAAAGAAAGTGAATTTTTAAAAGCAATTATAGAAAATTATAGAAATTAGGTAGGAATATATGGATATATTAGAAATAGGAATAAGAATATTAGTAGCGACAATTTGTGGAACAATTATAGGTTTTGATAGAGCAAGACATGGAAGGAATGCAGGAATTAAAACTCATTCCTTAGTTGCTATAGGTGCAGCTTTAGCGATGATAATAGGAGAAATATTGTATTTAAAAAATGGTGGGAAATTAGATCCTGCAAGAATACCAGCACAAGTAATTTCAGGAATAGGTTTTTTAGGTGCAGGTAGTATAATAGTGACAGGAGATAAAAAAATTGTCGGCCTTACTACAGCTGCAACATTATGGTTATCAGCTATTGTAGGTATGTCTGCAGGTGCAGGTATATTTGAAGCAACTGGAGTAGCAATGCTAGCTTGGTTATTTACTTTTACAGTAATTAAAATTTTAGATAAAAAAGTAATTCAAAATTCAAGTTCAGTAACATTATATATAAAAATGAAAGAACCATTATGCAAATTAGATTTATTAGAAATCTTACATAAAGAAAAATGTGATATATATTTTTTAAAGGAAGTATCACAGTTTAAACATGAAAGCCACTATATAGCAAATGTTAGTATGGATTTATCTATAACTAAAAAAATATTAGAAGAAAAAATAAAAAAATATGAAGGAATAATATATATATCAATTGAAGATAATGAATATCAGAGGTAATTTATGGAAAAAAGAGAAATATTAAAAAATAGAAAATATAGACATTTTAAAGGTAAAGAATATTTAGTGTTAGATGTAACACTGCATACAGAAACTGAAGAAGAACTTGTAATATATAGAGCTTTATATGGAAAATGTAAATTATATGCAAGACCAAAAGAAATATTTTTAAGTAAAGTAGATAAAGAAAAATATCCAAAAGTAGAGCAAGAATATAGATTAGAATTAATAGAAGATTAAAAAATATAAAAAAAATAAAACAAATTAATAAATCTAGTGAATTTTTACTTTTTATATGCTATATTAAATTTAATAATAGGAGTTGATATGGAAGAAGAAAAAAATGTTAATTTAAGAGAAAATAGAGTAAGGAAAGCTAATACTAAAAAAGATGTGAAAAAAAGTAGTATAAAAATACCTAAAAAATTATACACAATTATAGCGGCAATATGTGCAATTGTTATACTATTTTTTGGTATAAAACATGGTGTTATGTTATTTTCAAATAACCCAAAAAGTGTTGTACAAAGATATATTAGTGAAACTTTAAAAGAACCATATTCAATTAAAGAAAAATATTCATTAAAAGAATTTGATAAAAAATTATTAAAAGAAACTGCAAGAAAATTTAAATTTAAAATAATTGAAGTTGGTAAAATAGAAAAAAATAATGATGGAGTAGAAAAAGTAGAAATAGTAGTTGAAACATCAAATACTAATATGAATATAGTGAAATCAAAAGCTGAAAAAAATTTAAAAGACAAAAAAATAAATATAACAGATAAAAATTATTATGAAAAATTAATTAAAGAAATAAAAAGATTAAATAATAAAGCAACAACAGTAAGTAAAAAAACAAAAATTAAATTAGAAAAAGATAAACAAAATAAAAAATGGCGTGTCGTTGATTTTGGAACATTAAATGTAGTATAATATAAATACCTGTGATGTACGAGTTGTGTAAATTTTTAGAACCTACAAGTTTCTAAAGGGAAAGCGTGTCTTGGTACTGCGTGTATAATTTATGAAAATATCTTATCCCATAACTATCAAGTAGCTTACCCACCTGTCTAAAGGCGGGTCCTTAAAAATGCACTTAAACGGCATCATGGGTATTTTATTTATATATTTTAAGGTAAAAAAATGGTAAAGATAGATAAAAATAAAATTAATATAAAAAAAATAAAGGCAAATATGGTAATATTTATATTTGCATTTTTTATTACGTTTTTATTTGTTATTCAAATAAAAGCTGTAGCAGAATTAAAAATAGGAAGTAATATTAAATTAGATAAAAAGTCTAAAAATAATTATATTGAAATAAAAAACGAACATAAAATCCTTTTAAATAAAATTAAAGAAAAAACAGAGAAGATTGAAGAATTAAAAAATAAAGTTAAATATAATAATAATTTTTCAGATGAAAATCAAAAAGAAATAGAAAATTTAAATAAAATTTTAGGATTAACTAATATATCAGGCGAAGGTATAGAAATACAGTTGGAAGATAATATATCAACTAATGATAAAAATAATATATTTAATTTAATACATGATAATGATTTAATAGATATAATAAATATTTTAAGAAATGCGGGTGCAGAATCTATCGCTGTAAATGATGAAAGAATAACATATAATTCTAAGATCGAATGTATAGGCACAATTGTGAAAATTAATAATAAAAAAATAGGTTCACCTTTTAAAATAACAGCTATAGGAAATACTAAGAATTTAAAATCAGCGTTATTATTACCAGGTGGTATTGTAGATAGTTTTAAGATATATAATATTAATGTTAAAATAGAAGAAAAAAATATTACTCAATTAAAATATGAAGGTTTATATGAATAAAATAAATATTAAAAATAAATATATAAAATATATAATAATATTATGTAGTTTTACTTTATGTTGTTGCATAACTTTATTAATAAAAACAGCAATAACTAATAATTTGAATCAGTTAGATAATATGAATAAAGAAAATATTGAAAATGAAATAAACATATTAAAAGAAAAAAATATAGATATGCAAAAACAAGATGAAGAATTAGATAAAAAAATATTAGAATATAAAAAAAGTCTAGAAAATAATGATTCAGGTGTAATTCAAAAAGAAATACAAGAATTAAAAAGAAAAGCTGGATACACAGATGTTACAGGTTATGGATTAAAAATCGTTTTAAAAGATGAAATTAATAATAAAATATCGTCAAATGATTTATTACAAGTAGTAAAAAAATGTTGGAATTCAGGTGCAAAAGCTATTAGTATAAATAATGAAAGAATTATAAATACAACTGAAATAGTTGAAATTAATAATGGTACAATAGTAATTAATGCAGAAAAACAAAATTCTCCATATATAATTCAAGTAATAGGAGATAATGAAAAGATAGAAAAATCTTTATATGAAAAAAATGGATATATAAATGATATGATAAAAACAGGAAAAAATATTAATATAACTCATGAAAATGTAGTTATATTAAAGTATAAAGGAGAAATAAAATATGAATATGGAAAATAAAGAGAATAAATATAAAATGACACATGAAGAATGTAAATGTACAAAACAAGATTTTATTGATTCATTAATGTATTTACCTTCATATGAAATAGAAAAAATGTTAGAAGTAGGTTACGTAGAAGCTGTATGTGAAAATTGCGGAACAGAATATAAAGTTTTAATGGATGAATTACAAAAAGCATTAAGCTCAAAAATAACTAGTTGCGCTTCTTCTTGTTCTGATTGTAGTATGGGATGTAATATTACAGAAGAAGAATTTTTAAAAGCAGTTGAAGAAAATAAAAATAAACAATAGATAAAAGATAATAAGGAAATAAAATGCAGATATATATAGTTTTAGGAATTATTTTAGGAATATTATGTGGTAGTATATATAAAATATCAAGTTATTTTGTAATAACATATTTAGCAGTAATTATTGTTTCAATGTTAGATACTTTATTTGGTGGAATGAGTTCATATGTAAAAGATAGATTTGATATAAAAATATTTGTTTCAGGATTTATAATAAATACAATTTTTGCTTGTTTATTAGTATATATTGGTGACATGATAAATATAGAAATTTATTTAGCTTGTATAATTATTTTTGTTGGTAGAATATTAAATAATTTTGGTATTATTAGAAGATATTATATAGAAAAAATCGTAAATAGAGTTAAAGAAGAAAAAAATAATAAAAAAAATATTGTAAAAAAAGAAGAAAATAACAAAAAAAATAATGAAATAGAATTTAAAATTTCAAATGTTTTAAACTCAAAAAATGCCCAAAATAAAAAGCAAAAATAAAATAAAATTGTATTGACTTTTTTACTAAAATGTAATACATTTTAAATAATGAAACTTAAGAATAAATAAGCAATTGGAGGAAAACTTTTGGCTATTGGCGATAAATTAATAAGTATCGATATAAGTTTTTCTAGGATAAGTTTAATAATAGGTGAAGTAAATAATTTTAATCAAATTAATATAATAGAAATGCTAAGTGAAAAGTGCTTTGTGTACGATGAAAATTCTAATATGCAAATAGAAAATATACAATTATGTATTTCAAGTTTGTTAAAAAAAGCGGAAGAAAAAACATCATTTAATATTAGTTCAACATATTTAACAATACCTGGAAAGTACTCAAATATTATACAGATAGAAGCAGTAAAAGAAACAGAAGATAAATTCAGTGGAGTCACTGATAAAGATATAATATATTGTATCGAAGAAGCAAAACAAAAAAAGGTATCAGAAGAGGAGATATCAATAGATATAATACCATATAAATTTGTATTAGATAATGGAAATATGTTCGATGATCCAAAAGGAAAATTTACTAAAAATTTAACATTATTAGCACAAATTATAACAATGAAAAAGGAATATTTAGAAAATATTTTAGAAATATTTGAAAAAATTGATGTTGAAATTGATGGATTAGTACCAGTACCACTGGCTGAGAGAAATGTTTTACTTGAAAAAAATGAGTTAAAAGATAATGTTCTTACATTAGATTTTAATGAAAATACTACAGAACTTGGTATATTTGTTGGAAATGCATATATATACTCAAATACATATAAATATGGTGGAAAATATATTACTGAAAAAATAGCTGAAGGTTTAAATATAGAATTTGAAGAAGCTGAAAAATTAAAAAAACAATATGGATTAGCTTTAAAATCATATATAGAAAATGATAATAATATATTGCTAACAACACAAAAGTCAAAAGATCCAAAAAGTAAAAGAATTAAAGTTTCTGATGTAATAAGTATTATAGAAAAAACAGTTAATGAAATTTTTGAAATTATAAATTACGATATTACTTCAAAAGGATTAAAACAGTATATAAATTCAGTTATAATAACGGGAATAGGAATTGCTAAGATAAAAGAAGCAGATAAAGCGGGATTAATAGTTTTTAATTTACCAGTAAAATTTGCTACATCAAAATTACTAGGAACAATTAAATATAGGTATTTAGCAAATTATGCATTATTAAGGTATGTTGCTGAAAAGCCGTTCGTTATAGAAAAAGCTAGTAAAGTGGAAAATAAACAAAAGAAAAGTAAATTAAAAAAAATTGTAGAAAAAATAAAAGATTTTTTCTATTCAGAATAAATAGGAGGAAGTAGATGTATTTAGATAATAAAGAAGAAGCAAAGAAAAAAGAAAGCCTAATTTTACCAAGAATAAAAGTTATTGGAGTTGGTGGAGGAGGAAATAATTCTGTAAATAGAATGATTGAATCTAAAATTGAAGGAATAGAATTTATAGCTGTTAATACAGATAGACAAGTATTAGAAGAAACAAAAGCACCAGTTAAATTAGCTATTGGACAAGAATTAACTAGAGGACTTGGAGCTGGTGGAAACCCAGAAATAGGAGAACAAGCAGCTGTTGAAAGTAAAGATGAAATAGCTAAAGTTCTTGAAGATACAGAAATGGTATTTATTACATCAGGAATGGGTGGAGGAACAGGAACTGGAGCAGCACCTGTTATAGCTGAAATAGCTAAAGAAAAAGGGATTCTTACTTTTGCTATAGTTACAAAACCATTTACATTTGAAGGAAGAAATAAAGCAGCATATGCTGAAAAAGGAATAGAAAAATTAAAAAATATAGTTGATGCTTTAATTGTTGTACCAAATGACAAATTATTAACAATAGTTGATAGAAAAACAACTATGAAAGATGCTTTTTTATTAGCTGATGATGTATTAAGACAAGGTGTAAAAGCAATATCTGAATTATTAATAAAATCAGGAACTATAAATACAGATTTTGCAGATATAAAAGCTAGTATATTAGGTCGTGGTATGGCTCATATGGGTGTTGGAAGAGCTACTGGAGATAATAGAGCTGAAGAAGCAGCTCAACTTGCTATAAAAAGCTCATTATTAGAAACTACAATAGAAGGAGCTAAATCAATATTATTTAATATTACAGGTTCAAGTTCATTATCTTTAACAGAATTAACTGCAGCATCAGAATTAATTCATGGAAGTGTTGATCCAGATGCAAATATAATGTGGGGAACTGTTACAGATGATTCATTAGAAGATGAAGTAGTAGTAACAATTATTGCTGCAGGTTTCGAAGATGGAAATAATTTAAGAAAAGATGATTTCAAAAAAAGATGGAGTAATAATGATCAAAATGATGATGAGATAGTACTTCCAAAATGGATACCAAGAGGATAAAAAAAGCTAGTCAAGTGACTAGTTTTTTGCAATTAAAATAATAAGTATAATGAGATATTTTATTATAGAATAATGTTGCACTTTAAATGCAAATTAACCGAGTAGCTGAAATTTGACAATAATATTTTTGCTATGCTATAATTCTACATGTAACTGCATAATTAAGGTTTTATTAAACAAGTATGTACCTAAATATATAGTTAGTGAGATTACAAATAAAGGGAGGAAATACACATGTATGCAATAATAGAAGCGTGTGGTAGACAGTACAAAGTAAAAAAAGGAGATATTGTCTATTTTGATAAGTTAAATCAAGAAGAAGGAAAAAAAATTAGTTTTGATAAAGTTCTTTTCGTTGAAGGAGAAGAATTTGGAATGCCTTATGTTAAAGGTGCTAAAGTTGAAGCTAAAATAATTAAAGATGTAAAAGGTGAAAAATTAAATATTTTCAGATATAAAAGAAAGAAAAATTTTAGAAAAAGACAAGGTCATAGACAAACTTATTCTAAAGTAGAAATATTAGATATAGTGACTGCAAGTAAAAAAGCAGATGTAAAAGAATAAAAAACAGAAACAAAAAAAGAAGTAGAAAAAAAAGCTAAAAAAGTTAGTGAATAATATATAGATATAAAATTAAAGGAGATATAAAATGAGTAGTAAAAAAGGTCAAGGTAGTGTTAAAAACGGACGCGACAGTATATCTAAAAGATTAGGTATAAAGAAAAATCATGATCAATTTGCTAAAGCGGGTAATATATTAGTAAAACAAAGAGGTACTAAATATCATGTTGGAACAAATGTAGCAAAAGCTAAAGATGATTCTTTATATGCTTTGATAGATGGAAAAGTAAAATTTGAAAATAAAGGTAAAGATAAAAAGAAAGTAAGTGTTTACCCAGTAGAAGCTTAAAGATTTAATTAAATTAAATCTTTAACTAAAAAATACTAAAATATATTTTAGTATTTTTTAGTTAAAGAAATAAGAAAATTAACTTTATTTTTTTAACTAAATTTTAAATTATGCATAGAAAAAAATATATTTTTAAAAAAATGAAAAATATATAAAAAAATATATAAAAAAAGTTGACAGATAATATATTGCTATGTATAATAATAAATATCGTAAGTGAGAAATACAATTTACGAAAAGAACATTGAAAAATAAATAATATTCTTTAAATAACCAAGCGGTTAAAT
>CAUUHK010000011.1:0-13366 GCA_963545005.1 uncultured Eubacteriales bacterium
TTTCATCTTCTAGTTGTATTTTTTGCTCTTTTAATTTATTTATTTCAATTACTATATTTTCTATCTTTTTACTACTTTTTTGTATTTCATTTTGTATTTCTTTTATTTCATTTTCTCTGTTTAATAGCACAGTCTTATTTTTTTTATTTGAGCCGCCTGTCATCATTCCACTAGGATTTATTATATCTCCATCAAGTGTTACTATCTTTAATTTTCCTTTATTTAACTTAGATAAATTAATCGCTGAATTTAATTCATCTACTATTATTATTTTACCTAATAAATAATTGACTATATTTTCATATTTTTTATCATATTGAACTAAATCTGCTGCAACACCTAAATAACCTTCATTTTTAATAACATTTGTAAGTCTTATTCCTTCCACTTTATCTATTGGCAAAAATGAAGCTCTTCCGATATTTTTTAATTTTAAATATTCTATTATACTTTTAGCATCTTCTTGTTTATCTACTACTATATTTTGTAATGAAACACCTAATGCCATTTCTATCGCTTGATTATATTTTGCAGACACTTTTAAAATATTTGCAACAACTCCAGAAATTAACGAACCTATTTTCGAATTTTGCTCTTTTTCTTTTAATAATTCTTTAACACTATATATATATCCATCTTTTGATTTTTCTAAAGCTATTAGCATATTAAATTTAGTTTCATTTACTTTTTGTGCATGTTCTAATGCTTTTAAATTTTCTTCTTTTTCTTGTATATTCTCATTTAATCTATCTATTTCACTATTAAATTTTTCTAATTTATTTGTAAGTTTTATTTTTTTATCTGCTAATACCTGATTTTCTTTTAAAAAGTCATTATATATAATTCTTTTTCTATCTAATTCTAATACTATTTCCATATTCTTTTTATTCAGATTTTTTAAATTTAAATGTGAATTTTCAAGTTTCTCTGTCATTATATTAATATTTGATTGTGCAGTATATTTTTCATCTATAATTAATTCTAAATTATTTTTTTTATTCTCAATATATTTTTCATTATTACTTAATTTAGCTGTTAATTTTTTTAATTTATCCTCTTTTTCTTGTAATTTTTTAACATATTCTAGAGAATCATTTTCATATTGTGCTTTTTTTAATTTTTTAATTTCTATTTCATTTTCTTTTTCATACTTAATTTTATTAAATTCTTCTAAATCTAAAATATATTGTTCTTTGTCTTTAATATTTTTTTCTATACTTTCTCTTAAATATATTATTTCTGTTCTTAAATTTTCTATTTCTTTTATATCTTGAAATTTAATATCTTTGGTATCATCTATCTTTATAACAATTTCATCTAATTCTTTTTTCAAGTTATTTTCTTTTATTTTATTATTAGTTTGCATTTGAATAAATTCATTTAATGACATTTCTAATCTTTTAATTTGACCATCAAACTTTTCATTTTTAATTTTATATTCTTCAATTTCTTTCTTAAAATTTATAATTTCTAATAATTTTAATATTTCTTTAATTTTTAAAAACTCTTTAGCAACTTTGGCTTCTGCTTCTAAATTAGTTAAATTGCTTGTTATTTCAACTAATATATCTTTAACTCTAGTTAAATTAATGTCTGTATCTTCAATTTTCTTTTCTGTTTCTTTTTTTCTTACTTTATATTTTCCAATACCTGCTGCTTCATCAAATATTTTCCTTCTATCTTCCTTATTATTACTTAATATTTCATTAATTTTGCCTTGTCCTATTATACTATATCCATCTTTACCTATACCTGTATCCATCAAGATGTTTGTTATTGTTTTTAATTTACAAGTTTTTCCATTTAAAAAATATTCAGATTCATTATCCCTATATAGCTTTCTACCTATAGTAATTTCTTCATAATCTACTGGAAATACCTTATTTGAATTATCTAAAGTAACAAAACACTCTGCAAACCCAAGTTTTTTTCTAAACTCAGTCCCTGTAAAAATTACATCTTCTGTCTTTGCTCCTCTTAAAGATTTTAAACTTTGCTCTCCAAAAACCCATCTTATTGCATCAACTATATTACTTTTCCCTGAACCATTAGGTCCAACAATTGCAGTAATATTATCTTTAAGATCAATAACTGTTTTATTAGCAAATGATTTAAAACCATATATTTCTATTTTTTTTAAAATTAAATTTTTGTTATTTTTTTGCACATTAACCTCATTTTTTGTGAATATTTTATTTTACTAAATCTATTTAAAATATATCATAATGTAATGATGATAACAATAACAAAAAATAGAGCTTTTGTGTCGCCCTATTTTATTTTTTATAAACTTAATATATCTTTTTTATTTTATTTTATAATTATACTTCTGTCATCAATTTCATTTTCTTTAGATTCTTTTTCTGATTTTATTCTTGCGTCTTCATTTAAAATTGTTATAGACTTGTCATATGCTTCTTTTGATTGTTCTTTTATTTTTTCTAAATCTTCTACTTTATATTTCATAAATATCTCCTACTTTTATTATATTATATTTTATCTAATCCAAATTAAAATTCATATACATAAAAAAAAGCGAGAATTTTCTCGCTAATCTTTTAAATTAAGATTTTACTTTTACTTTATTCTTTATTTTAAATTTTTTATAGCATCTAATCTTTCTTCTAAAGTAGGATGTGTTGACCAAAAACTAGATTTACCTTTACGTTCTCTATCTTTAGCTTTTAGTTCCGCTATACATTGTGCTTCAATACTCATTGATGCATAATGTAATTCATTCGGACTGTGATGTATTTTTATTAAAGCATTTGAGATACCTTCTGGATTTCTAGTTAATGCCACTGCTCCTGCATCTGCCATATATTCTCTTGTTCTAGATGCAAATAATTGTAACATTTTTGCTATTAATGGTGCTATTAATAAAAGTACTATAGATAGTAAAAATATTATAAAACTAGCACCTTTACTTTTATATTTGCTATTTCCACCATTATCTTCTTTATATACTAAACTTCTTCTTACAATATCAGAAATTATAACGATACTGCCTGCAAGAACTGAAATAACTGCAGTTACTGCCATATCATTATTTAAAATATGTGTTAATTCATGAGCTAAAACACCTTCAATTTCTGAATAAGTTAATTTTTTTAAAATACCTGTTGTAACACATATTATTGCATGTTTTTTATCTCTTCCAGTTGCAAATGCATTTAATGCTGATGAATCTATAACATAAAATTTTGGTATATCCGATAATCCTGCTGCAAGACATAAAGTTTCTAACATATCATGTACATGTTTTTCTTCTTCCGTATTTGCTGGTCTTGCATTAACTGTTGCTAATACAATTTTATCACTGAACCAATAACCTACAAATGTTGTAGCCATAGCTATTATTGTTGCATAAATTATAGCAAATTCACCATTATCAAAAGATAATAGTACTACATAACTAAGTGCATAAACTATTAGCATAAAAATAACTATTATAATACCTGTAATTATTTTATTTTTTTTAACATTTTGATAAAACATAATTTTCCTTTAATTAAAATTTAACACTAACATTTTCTCTTGCTTTTTCATCTGCTTGAAATACTGTTGCTTCTTTAAAATTAAATAAGCTAGCTATAATATTACTTGGTATTGTTTCTATTGCCATATTATACATAGTTACAGATTCATTATAATATTGTCTTGAATATGCAATTTTGTTTTCTGTATTTGCTAACTCATCTTGTAATTGTAAAAAGTTTTTATTTGCTTTTAATTCTGGATAATTTTCTGCTACAGCATTTACTTGTATCATTGTTTTAGCCATATCATTAGCTATTTTTTGTTTTTCTTCTACACTACCTGCTTCTTTATATGCAGATCTATATTTTGCTATTTGTGTAAAAACACTTTCTTCATGTTTTGTAATACCCTTAATAGTTTCTACAAGATTTGGTATTAAATCAAATCTTCTCATTAGTTGTACATCTATATCTGACCATGCTTTATTTACTATTCTTCTTTTTGTTACTAAACTATTATATGTTCCAACAATAAACAATATTAATAGAACTACAATTCCTCCTATTATTAACCAAATATTCATTTTTTTCCCTCCTTATATATATATTATATGTTATCCTATATTATTAAATTTTTCAATTATTAATTATCTGTATCTAAAAAGTTTTTGCTTAATTCTTTTATTAGATATAAATAATATTCATCTGCACTAGATTTCCAATTTCTCATCATATTACTTGCTTGTTTTACAGACTTAGTAGCAATTTCCATTTTAAATATTTCTTCTTCATCTTCAACAATTTTAAATATGACTTTATCTTCTTTAGGTAAATATTCTGATGATACTGAATATGACTCTCTTATAATTTTATAGTACTTATTAAAATTAGTATCGACCCTGAACTTAGATATCCCTGGTAAAATATCTAAAGCGAGTTTTAATGCTTCTATTCCTTTTTTTGTTAATATATATAATTCTATTTTTTCTTTTGAATCTTCTTTTATTTCATCACAAGTTTCTTCTTTTTTTTCTTCTATTATATTTTCTTTCAAAAAATTTTGATTAAATGCATTTGCTTCATCTATTGTTGAATTATATATATTTCGTTCTTTCTTTTTATTTTCTTGTTGAATTATAATATAATCATCTGATAATAATATTTTTAATAATTCATGAAACTCAAAATAATTAATATCTGATAAAATTGTAACTAGTTCCAAAAATACTTTATATGAAATAGGTCTATTTGCTTTTTTTAAAACATACATCATAATTATTTTATTTTCGGCCATTTTAAATTTTTCTGAAGTTAATTCCATATTATTATCCTTTCATAGTATTTATTATATATTTTTTATATTTATTTGCAATATTTATATTCCTTTTCTGTATAATTCATATAGAATAACAGAAACTGAACTGGCTACATTTAAACTTTCTATATTTCCAGGCATAGGTATAGAAATATGTTCATCCGCTACTTGTTCTATTTCTTCAGATACTCCATTTGCTTCATTTCCAAAAATAATAGCTGTTTTTTGATTTGTATATTCAAAAATGCTTTTTCCATCCATTTGTGCTGTAACTATGTTATATCCTTCTTGTTTTAATTTACCTATAATATCCACAATATTGAATTCAAATATATTTAAATTAAAAATTGTTCCCATACTTGATCTAATTACTTTTGGCATGTATGGATCTACTGTTTCACTTGATAAAATTATTTGTTTTAAATTTAATCCTGATGCTGTTCTTAATATATTACCTAAATTTCCAGGATCCCTTATATTATCTAATATTACTATTGTATTTTGTGTTGTATCTAAAATCTCTACATTTTCTTCTAATTCCATAATACATAATATACCTTCAGGATTTTTATCTTCTGAAATATATTCAAAAATATCATCTTGTATGATATAGCTTGTTTTTTCTATAATATTTTTCTTTGCATATGATTCACTGACAAAAATATTTTTTACTTTATCTTTTTTTAATTTTAAAGCTTCTTCTACAACTTTTTTCCCTTCTACTACATATAATTGTAATTCTTTTCTATATTTTTTATGTTTTAATTTATTTATTATTTTTAAAAACTTATTTGTTTTACTATTTATATAATTATTCATGTTTTACCTTTTCTTATATTTCATTAATAAATGTATATATTTTTTTTAATACTTCTTTTTCAGATATAGGATTACAATTTATATCTAATTCTATATATTTTTTTAAATTATTGAAATTTATTTGATTTGCATATTTTTCTAGAATTTTATTAAAGTTATTAAATTTAAATCCTTCATCAATATATATTTTTATTTTATTTCCAAATTGTTGTATTTTTAATATATTTTTTGTTGTTGCTAAATTTTTAATTTTAGATATATCTATAATGTTATAAATTGAAGAAGGAATTTTTCCAAATCTATCTTGTATTTCATTTAAAATATTTTTTTCTATATCTTTATCCTTACCATCTATTTGTGAAATAATTCTATATATCTCAATTTTTTCTTGATCTGATTCTATATATTCATTAGGAATATAGCTGTCTATATTTAAATCTATTTGTATATCTTTTTCTACCTTAACTACATTTCCTTCAATTTCATTTATTACTTCATTAAGTAATTTGAAATACATATCATATCCAACTTTTTCTAAATGACCATGTTGCATTTCTCCTAATAATGAACCTGCTCCTCTAATTTCTAAATCTTTCATTGCTATTTGGTATCCTGAGCCTAAACTTGTAAAATCTCTAATTGCCTTTAATCGTTTTTCTGCATTTTCAGAAATTGTCTTATTTTTGTTAAATAATAAATATGCATATGCTTGTCTTTTTGATCTTCCTACTCTGCCTCTCATTTGATAAAGTTGAGCAAGTCCTAATTTATCTGCATTACTTATTATTATTGTATTAGCATTAGGAATATCTATTCCTGATTCTAATATTGAAGTACAAACTAAAACATCTGTTTTATGATCTACAAAATCTTCCATTACTTTTTGCGTTTGATTTGCACTCATTCTTCCATTTGCAACATCCACTGTTATATTTGGTATTAATTCAGATATTCTTTTTGCAACATAAAACATTGTTTCAATTCTATTATGAATAAAAAACACTTGTCCTTTTCTTTCAACTTCCTTTAATATAGCTTCTTTTATTATATTATCATCTTCTTCAATTAAATATGTTTGTACAGATTTTCTTTCTGCTGGAGGCTCATATATTACAGACATATCTCGCATTCCAGATAATGACATTTGCATTGTTCTTGGTATTGGAGTTGCACTTAATGTTAAAACATCAAGATTTTCTTTCATAAATTTTATTTTTTCTTTTGCTTGAACACCGAATTTATGTTCTTCATCAATAATTAATAATCCTAAATCATGAAATTTTACATCGTCAGATATTAATCTATGCGTACCAATTATAATATCGATATCACCATTCTTTAATTTTGTTATTGCTTTTTCATTTTCTTTATTTGTTTGCATTCTAGACAATACAGATATATTTATTGGATAATTTTTCATTCTATTTTTAAATTCTAAATATTGTTGTCTTGCGAGAACTGTTGTAGGTACTAAATATGCTACTTGTTTTCCATCATTTACTGCCTTAAAAGCAGCTCTCATTGCAACTTCTGTTTTACCAAAGCCAACATCACCGCATAATAATCTATCCATTGGTTTTGTATTTTCCATATCACGTTTTATTTCATCAATACATCTTAACTGATCTGATGTTTCTTCATATTCAAATTCATCTTCAAATTCTTTTTGCCATTTTGTATCTTTTGAAAATTTAAAACCTTCTTGTTTTTCACGAATTGCATATAATTTCACTAGTTCTTCAGCAACTTCTCGTAAATTACTTTTTACTTTAGCTTTTGCATTTTCCCATTCTTTTGTGCCTAATTTACTTAATCTTAAATTTTCAGAATTTGCGCCAATATATTTTCTAATATTATCTATAGAATTCATAGGCACATATAGATAATCTCCACCAAAATATTCTAATTTTAAATATTCTTTAGATACTCCTAAAACTTCAACAGTTTCCAATTTAACAAATTTTGCTATACCTAAAAACTTATGTACTACTAAATCTCCTTCTGTTAGATCTTGAAACATTATTTCTTGTGCATTTTTATATTCTTTTATAACAATTCTCTTATTATCTTTTTGTTTTTCATTATCTAAACCTATACAAGCAACTTTTATATTCTCAAATTCAATTTGACATTTTATATTTATTGGAAATATTATAACTTGATTTTCGTATTCTGATAATGAGTTAAATAATATGTTATTTTTCTTTACTAATTCATCAAATTTAATATATTCAATATTATGTTGTTTTAAAATATTTATAACTTCTTCTTTCTTTGAAAAAATTACAACTCTTTTATTTTCTTTATGTTTTTCTTTAATATATTTAATTAAATTATCTTCTTTACTCTTTTTATTATCTTGTACACTCTCTTTTATATCTAAATAAATTTCATTAATATTTTTATCTTTACTAGCAAGAACTATTTTATTTTCTTTGATTGCCTTATTTAAATTATTATTAGCAAATTTATTATTATTATTTAAATATATTTTTTTTATTTTATGTATAGATACATTATTCAAAAATATTTGTTCAAATCGATTTAAATACATCTTAATATCTTCTTTTGCAAATTTGGGAATATATTTATTATTTCCATAAATATATTCTACATTTAATAATTTATCGTTTTTAAAATTTATTATTCTTCTATGTAAATTTTCTATATTTTCTAGTATAATTATATTTTCTGTATTATCAATATATTCAAATAGTGAATTTTGTTTTATACAAAATATATTTAAATATTTTTCATATATGTTAAAATAATTATCTTGTTCTATTGCATTTTCTAAATCTTTTTGAATCTCAGTTTTAATTGTTTCATTTTTTTCTGTATTTATTATTAAATTAAATCGTTTAATAATTTCATCTTTATCTATTGTTAAAATATTTTCATATGCAGGATATATAACTATTTTATCTTTTTCTTTTATTGATTTTTGTGTAAATAAACTGAAGAACCTAATTGATTCAATATTATCTCCCCAAAATTCTATTCTTGCACCAATATCACTATTTAAAGCTATATCTATGATGGAACCTCTTACTGAAAAAGTGCCTATTACTTCAACTCTATCTGTTCTTTTATATCCCAATGATACTATTTTTTTTATTAATTCATTAATATTTATTTCTTTTTCTTTATTAATTATTATTTTATTTTTAAATAGTTCTTCTTTATTAATCATCTGTTGAAATAAAGCTAAAACAGGCACTATTAAAATAGAAACATTTTTTCTTTCTATCTCTCTTAATGTTTCCATTCTTTTTATATATTGTTCTCTACTTTCTGCAATAACATTGAATTCTCGATATTCTTTTGGATAAAAAATTTGAACATTGTTCATTAAATTATTTAATATATTATAATATTCCTCTGCTATAATTGTATTTTCTACAATTAATATAATCATATTATTTTTCTTTTTATTTCTTATATCTATATTTAATTTTAGTAAAGTAAATATTTTTTCTTTTTCAGTTTGGTTATATATTAATATATCTTTATCGCTATCTAGAATATCTACAATTTCTGTATTATTATTTTTTTTGAATATATTTGAATTAAATTTTAATATATCTTCAAAATTAAATTGCTCTTTTATATATTCATCATCATATTCTATATTATGTTTCATATCTATTATTATATATTATATTCCTTAATTTTAGTTAATATGTTTTTTAAAATATTAATATCTGCTTCAGATTTAAAATTTTCTAGTTGTAATTTATATTGAATGGTATATTTATCTTCTTCTTTTGTAAATCTATTTATATTTATTTGCTCTAAATCTTTTAAAAGATTAAAAATATTTTCTTTTATACTTCCATCGTTTAATTTATATACAGTTATAATTAAATTGTATTTGTTATCTCTTTTTTCTAATTGCCACATTATATATGTATCTAAATTTTGTATATTTTGCAATTTAAAATATTCTTCTAAAAATTCATTTTTAATATTGGTTTTATCTTCTTCTAAAATTCTTTTAATATTAATAAATAGAGTGTCAGATAATGCATATCTATTTTGTATATTAAAATTATTATTTATGTCGTTATGACATAATCCACAAAAAAAAGCATTTTCTTTTAATAACTCATTTACAAGCTTTATATATATTTCTTTTTTTTCATCTGAATAATTAAATGCAATATATCCAATATCTCCTTCATAATGTCCTATACAGCATGAAATTGTTTCAATATTATTGTTATATAAATAATGTAATAATTCTTCTAATTCTTTAGAACCTTCAGACCATTCTTTAAAAGCTTTTTCTCTTTCGTTTACATTGCTTGGAATATGTTCCACTGTACCAGTATTATATTTTTTATTTTCATTATTATCCATATTCGTAAAAGTTTAAAAACTCCTTTCTTCCCCATTAACTTGTGCATATATATTAAAAAGTAATTCTGTTCTTATTATTTTTTTATTAACATTTTTTGAAATTTGTTTTTTTGCTTTTAATATATCCTGATAACAACCTAATATCTTATATTCTGAAACATATTTACCTAGTATATTTTCTAAATTTATTAAAATATATTCTAAATCTTCTTTTTCAAATATCTTAGTATATTTACTAAAAAAATCTAATTTTGATAATTTTTTTGCATTATTAAATATATTTATTATTTCATCAGAATGATTATTTTCTAAGAACATATTATTTTGATATTCATTAAAATATTCCGCTTCCGTTTTTAAGTATATTTTTGTACATCTAGATTTAATAGTTGGTAATATTTCATCAATACTTTTAGATAATAGAAATACATATGCAAATTTTGGTGGTTCTTCTATAGTTTTTAATATAGCATTTTGTGCAATATTACTCAAATAATTAGCATTTTCTATTATATATACTTTTTTATTTACACTATCATTAATCGGCTTAGCTAAAATATTTTTAAAAAATTCTTTTACTTCTTGTACTTTTACTTTTTGTATTTTTTTATTTTCTAATCCATTTTTTTCTATTATTTCGCCAGCTTTTAAAATATATATATCTGGATTCACAATATTATCTAGATTTTGTTCATCATGCATATCGCATAATAAAGTTTTGATGAATTTAAAAATAATATTTTTAAATTCATCAATATTTTCTCCATAAAAAAGTAAAGTATTTTCTACTTTTTTATTTTCTATTCTATTATTTAAAAACTCTTCTAATTCGTTTTTATTCACAATAAATTTAATTTACCTTTCCTAATTCATTTAATGGCCATATTCTAATTAATAATCTACCTTCAATTTTATCTTTTGGAATACATCCAAAAATTCTTGAATCACTACTTTTTAATCTATTATCTCCCATAACAAAATATGTTCCATCAGGTACAATAAAATCTTTTAAATTTGTTGTTGTTGTTTTAACATCAGAAGGTAAATAATCTTCTATTAATTTTTCGCCATTTATATATACATACCCATTTTTTATTTCTACATGTTCTCCAGGCATAGCTATAATTCTTTTAATCAAACTTTTTTTACCTAACTCTAAAAAATTATATACGAATTTATCTAATCCATTAGAGATATTTATAAATTTGGCTTTTGGATTTATATCACTTGGACTATATATATCTTGTGGAGCTTCAAATGTAATAATGTCTCCTCTTTTATATTCTAAATTAAATGTTCTAGTTGTTCTATCTAACCACAATTTATTTGAATCTTGTAAAGTAGGATACATAGATAATTGTCTTACTGTTGTAAATGTTCCAAAATAAAATTTAATTATAAAAGCAAGAAATAGTGCTATTACTAAACATAACACCCATTCTTTTATTTCTTTATTAATTATTTTTTTTTGAGATTCTGCATAGGTCATTTGCACATTATCTGCATTTTTTTCTATCTTTATTTCTTCTGTATTATTCTCCAAAATTTCCTCTTAATTTTTTTTACTTTTAGTTGCTTTTGCTACTTTACTATCTTTTTTTACTTTTTTTAAATTTTTTGGATTTAACTTACTTTGCATATCTGTTAATTTCTGTCTGTTTATTTCTGTTTCTTTTTTTATAATGTATTCTTCAAATTGTGCTTTTGTTACATCCAATTTAAGATTTTCTTTTCTTAATTTATTTTTTTCTTTTTCTAACTTATCTATTTCAATTTGTTGTTTTTCTTTTAAAGCTTGTATTTCTCTATCCAAAGTAATTTTTGATTGTTTTTTTAAATTTTCAATCTCTTTTTGCTTTTCCGATATTTCTTTTTTAAACTTTTCTTCATTCTTAATTTTTAATTCTGTTATCTCTTTTTCTTTTTGTGTAATAGCATCATCTAATTTTTTTCTAGATTCTATTTTTAGATTTTCTAATTCTTTTTCTGCATTTTGTTTATATGTAATTAACTCGTTTTCTTTTTTTGTAATTTCCTTATCTTTAATACTTGTTTCTTCTTCTAAATCTCTTATCCTTATATTTTTCTTATCGTTTAATTCTTTTTTCTCTTTTATTTCTTTTGTATCTTCTGCAACAAAATATGCAATTAATCCAAATATAATTAAAGCAATAAAAGTTCCTAAGCCAAACTTAAAATATATGTTATCTAAAACGGTTGGTGCTTCAGATTTTTGAACTGCTACAGAAACAGTATCAGCAAATACCTTATTAGAAAATATCATTATATTTAATATTATTAAACACAAAATATTTCGCAATTGTGTATATTTCATTTTAATTTTATCAGTCTTTTTCACTGTTTTTATCATTTGTAACCCCTTATTTTTGTTTTATTGGTAATCTTAAAACAAATTCTGTTCCTTCACCAAATTTACTATTAACATCAATAATTCCACCATTCTGTTCTACTATTTCTTTTACAATAGATAGACCTAAACCACTTCCACCAGTTAATCTAACTCTAGAAGAATCAACTCTATAGAATCTATCAAAAATTTTATTTAGATCTTCTTCTTTAATTCCTATTCCTGTATCTTTTATTTTTATGTATACATTATTTGAAATATATCCAGCATAAACATTAACTTCTCCACCTTCTTCGTTGTATTTTATAGCGTTTGAAATTAAATTTGTTATTACTCGATCTATTCCTTTTGGATCTGCATATACTTCAGGTATTTCAGATGTAATAAAGCTTTTTAATGTTACTTTTTTTTCTGATGCCTCATCTTGAAAATTTTCTACTCTTTCTTTCATTATATCTGTAATTTGAAATTTTTCTTTTTTTGGCAACATTACTGAAGAATCATATCTAGATAATATCAATAAATCTGATACTAATTCTGACATTCTTTTTGTTTCAGATAAGATCCTTTCTTTAAATCTATATCCTCTTTCTTCATCTACAGGTCTTTCTCTATCTAATAAAATTTCAGTGTAGCCAAGAATGGAAGTAATTGGTGTTTTAAGTTCATGACTTACATCTGCAACAAATGTTTTTCTCATTTTATCTAGTTTTATATTTTCTGTAATATCTTGTATTAATACAATCATTCCTTCTGCAACATCTCTATCATCTTTAAGTGGTGTAAAGTATATTTTATAATTTTTATCTTGTAATTCAACTATTTTAGTCTGTGATGCCCAATTTTCTTTTTCCATGAAAAGTATTTTTTCCATATTAAATTCAATATTCAATTTTTTAAATATTGTTTCAAAATTTTCTTTTTCATGAATATTTATATTTAAAAACAATTCAGCCATAGGATTTATATATGTAATTTCACCTTTGATATTAAAATATATAAATCCATCTGTCATATATCTTA
>CAUUHK010000012.1:0-13245 GCA_963545005.1 uncultured Eubacteriales bacterium
ATCTGATTGTGCATCTGTTTTAGCACCCTTTGCATGTTCAGGTGAAAAATAATGTACTGAACCTAAAGTTGAACCCATAGCTGTTATTGTATCCATATTTGTTGCTTTTGCAATACCAAAATCAGTTATTTTAGCTGCACCATCTTTAGTTATTATTATATTATGAGGTTTTATATCTCTATGTACTACTCCATTTTTATGTGCTGTATTTAATCCAGATAATACTTGTTTTGTAATATCTGTTGCCAATCTCCAAGAAATTTTTCCTTTTTCTTGAATTATTTCTTTTAAAGTTCTACCTTTAATTAATTCCATTACTATATAGTACATATTATCTTCTGTACCTACATCATATATTGATACTATATTTGAATGTGTTAATGATGCTGCTGATTGTGCTTCAATATTAAATCTTTTAATAAATTCTGCATCTGTAGTAAATTCATCTTTTAATACTTTTACTGCAACATCTCTATTTAGCATATGACATCTCGCTCTATATACAGTGGCCATTCCACCACTACCTATTTTTTCTAAAATTTCATATCTGTTTTGTAAAGTTTTTCCTATTAAATTCATTTTTCACCTTTCCTATTTTAATTATTTATATATAACTATTACAGTAATATTATCTTTTCCACCATTTAAATTAGCTTTACGTACTAATTCCTCAGCAGGATTAACAATTCTTTTGTCTAATAATATTTCTTTAATTTCTTCTTCTTTTACCATATTTGTTAAACCATCTGAACACATAAGTAAAATGTCACCTTTTATAAATTTATGTATTTTTGTTGTTGGTTCAACTAATTTTGACATACCTATAGCTTTTGTAATCATGTTTTTATCTGGATGTACTAAAGAATCTTCTTTAGTAATTTTTCCATCATCAATTAATTTTTGAACAAAACTATCGTCTTTTGTTAATTTCCTAATGGTATTATTTCTAACACGATATATTCTACTGTCCCCAGCATGTCCTATATATATATCATCTTTAATAATTAATGAAACATCTATTGTTGCTCCCATATTTGATATATCTGGATTTTGACTTGCTTTTTCATATACTAACATATTAGCATATTCAATAGCACCTCTTACTAAAGCTAAAATATCATTTTTTTCATTAAACGTTATATCATAATTATTAATTATATATTTGCTTGTTCCTTCAATGGCTGTTTTTGAAGCAATTTCTCCTCCGTTATATCCTCCCATTCCATCTGAAAGCACAAATACATTTATACCTAATTCTTTATTAGGTATAAAATATGAATCTTCATTATTTTCTCTTACTTTACCTTTATCAGTACATGAATATATTTCCATTTATTCCTCTTCTCTTGTTCTTCTTAATTGTCCGCAAGCAGCTTCTATATCTGTTCCTAATTTTCTTCTGATAGTTGTTACTATTTTTCTATTATTTAAATAATCTCTAAATTTAAATATATCTTCTTTTGTACATTTTTCAAATTTTTCTTCATTTATTGGATTAATATTTATTAAATTCACATGGCATTTAACATTATATTTATATATTAAATCTGCTAATATTTTTGCATCTTCTAAAGAATCATTTACTCCTTTTACCATAGCATATTCAAATGAAATTCTTTTTTTCGTTTTATCATTATAATTTTTACATGCTGTAAATAATTCATGTAAATTCCATTTATTATTAATCGGCATATATTTTTTTCTTTTTTCATCTGTAACATAATGTAGTGAAACAGATAATGTTGTTTGAAATTTTAATTCTGCTAAACTATTTATTTTATCTACCACTCCACATGTAGAAATTGAAATATGTCTAGCACCTATTTCAAAAGCTCTATAATCTGTAAAAATATTTAAAGATCTAATTACATTATCATAATTATCTAATGGTTCACCTATTCCCATAAATACAATATTAGATATTTTTTCTCCTAAATCTATTTCTGCTGACTGAACTTGTTCAATTATTTCTCCTGTTTCTAAATTACCTTGAAACGATGCTTTAGTTGATGCACAAAATTTACATCCCATTTTACATCCTTTTTGTGTAGAAATACAAGCTGTATTACCATAGTTATATCTCATTATTACTGTTTCAATCATAGAACCTGTAGGCACACTAAATAAATATTTTACTGTACCATCTATAGATATTTTCTTATCTACTATTTCTAGTTTTTCTATATAATAGTTTTCATTTAATTTTTTTCTTAAATCTAAACTTAAATTTGTCATTTCATCAAATGAATATTTTTTTTCTTTATATAGCCATTCAAAAATTTGTGTAGCTCTATATTTTTTTTCACCAAGTTTTAATAATTCATTTTCTAATTCTTCAAATGAAAAAGTTTTAATACCTTTTTTTCCTTTATTTTCTAATATTTTCATAACGTAATTATATACATTTTAACCTTTTTTGTAAAATGTAAAACAACTTATTCCAGGATAATAAGCTTTATCTCCTAATCTTTCTTCTATTTCCATTAATCTGTTATATTTTTCAACTCTTTCTGATCTCGCAGGTGCACCTGTTTTAATTTGTCCTGCATTAATTGCTACAGCTAGATCCGCTATTAATGTATCAGCTGTTTCTCCTGAACGATGTGAAATAATAGTTGTGAATCCATTGTCTTTAGCCATATTGATACAAGATAAAGTTTCTGTTAAAGTCCCAATTTGATTTGGTTTTATTAAAATAGAATTTGATGCATTTTCATCTATTCCTTTAGTTAATCTTGATATATTTGTAACATATAAATCATCACCTACTATTTGTACTTTATTCCCTATTTTTTCAGTAAGTTTTGCAAATCCTTCAAAATCTTCTTCATCTAATGGATCTTCTAATGAATATATAGGATATTTACTAATTAAATCTTCCCAGAATTGAATTAACTCATCTGTTGTATATTCTGTATTAGATTTTGGCATTAAATATCCAGTTTTACTTTTCCAAGTACTTGCTGCTGCATCTATTGCAAAAACAAAATCTTCTTCTAATTTATATCCTGATTCTTTTACAGCATCTGCTAATATACTTAATGCTTCTTCATTATTTTTTAAATCTGGTGCATATCCACCTTCATCACCTATTCCTGTATTTAATTCTCTATCTTTTAAAATTTTACCAAGTTTATGATAAACTTCACTAGACATTTTGACAGCTTCTTTAAATGTTTTTGCTCCTATCGGCATTATCATAAACTCTTGAATATCTAAATTATTTCCTGCATGTTCTCCACCATTTAATACATTCATCATTGGAACTGGTAATTTATATGCATTTTCTCCACCTAAAAATTGAAATAACTCTAATTCTCTTTCTTTTGCCATTGCTCTTGCAATTGCTATTGATGTTCCAAGCATTGCATTAGCTCCTAAATTTGCTTTATTTTCACTACCATCTAATAAAATTAATAATTTATCGAAATCTTCTAATGATTTAAATGTTACTTTTTGTGATTCATTAACTGTTTTAAAAGCATCTTTAATAATTTCATTAACATTTTTTACAGCTTTTAATACACCTTTTCCATTAAATCTTTTTTTATCTCTATCTCTTAATTCAACAGCTTCGTATTTTCCTGTTGATGCTCCTGAAGGAACTTTTGCTTCACCTATAGATTCATTAACTTTAGCAATAACCTTTATTGTAGGGTTGCCTCTTGAATCTAATATTTCACTTCCTTCTACATTATTTAATATATATTCTTTCATTATTCCTCCATATACTTTTAGTAATTATTTTAAATTATATATAATTTAAAATAAAAGCTCATAAAATATTATTTTCTTTTACTAAAAAAATATATTTTTAATATATTTGTTACTTTTAATTTATATATTTTTTTATTACTTAAATAAAAAATAGAAATTAAAAAATTATTTAATTTCTATTTTCTATATCTTTCTTTTACTTTATTACCTATTTTATTTTAATTTTTTTCTCTTTATAACACTTTCGGCATAATGCAACATATTTGTCTTCTTTACCTAATATTATTTGTGAACCTTCACGAATAATATTACCATTATTATCATATCGGGCATTAAATATTGCTTTTTTTCCACATGAGCATAAATATTCAATTTCTACTAATTTATCTGCTATTTCAATTAATCTTTTACTACCTTCAAATAAGTTACTTTTATAATCTGTTTTCAAGCCATAAAAGTTTAATATTTTTTCATATTTATCTGCTAATTCAGTAAATTTATCTATACTTTTTTTATCTAAAAACTGTGCTTCATCAATAAAAAAATAATCATATTCATACACAAAAGAACTAAATTCATTATTTACTATAACTTCAGATAATAATTTACATTTTCTACTTAAACCTTCAATTCTTGATTGTATAATATCTACACCATCACGAGTATCAATATCTGGTTTTATTAATAAAACTTTTCCTCCCTTTTCTTCAATATTATACGCATTAATAAGTAAATTAGCTGTTTTTGCACTACCCATAGTTCCATAATTAAAAGTAATTAAATCATTCATAGTGTTGCCTCCAAATTTAAATAAATTTCAAATTTTAACTTACTATTACTAAAATTACCTTAGCATTTTATTTATTTAATTTAAATATACATAAAAATTTTCTTACCTATGCAAAAAAAAAATATATATATAATATAAAAAAATAAATAGGTATTACCTATTTATCATGATTCTTGAAAAATTCATCTATTACTTTTTTTCTATCATCATCTAATTTAGATTTCCATTTATTTTCTTCATCAGTATCTTCATCATGTTCTTCAATTTTATCATCAAATAAATCTTCTGATTCAATTATTTTTTTTAATTCTTCTTTTTCTTCATTTGTTTTATTTTTTTTATCTAAATCTAAATTTTCTAAATTAGTTTTTAATTTTAATTCTTTTATTTTTTCTTCTAATTCATTTTGAGCTTTTTCAACTTGTTGTTTTTCTATTTCTTCTTCATCTATTTCATTATTTTTCATTTCTTTTTCTTCATTTAAAAAAGCAAAATCTTCATCTTCTTCTGTTTCACTTAATAATTCTAATTCAGAAATTAAAAGTGATTCCATTTTTTCTTTTAAAACTTTGAATGAATTTTTTAATACAATAAACTCTTTTTCTTTCTTCTCAATTTCAGTATTGATATTTTCCATAGTTTTTTTAGCTACATCTTTAGCAGATTCAATAATATGTGCAGCTTCTTTTTTTGCTACATTTTTTACATCACCAGCTGTCTTTTGCGCCATTAATAAAGTATCTTGAAGTGTTCCCTCAATAGCTTTATATTCTTCCATTGCTTGAGTTAATACTTCAATTTTTTCTTCTAATTCTTTATTTGTTTTTATTAATTTTTCATAATCTTCTACAATATCATCTAAGAAAACATCAACTTCATCAACATTATATCCTTTAAGTTGTTTCGAAAATTGTTTTTCTTCAATATCTTTTGCACTTAGCATTTTGCCTCCTTATGGCACTACATTTCACTTGACCAAGGTGTTTTAATATTTGCACTAAAACCTTTAGTCATAGATTCTCCCATTATTTCAACATTATGTGGAGCAACTAAAAAAGTTACGTTATTAATTTTTTCTAAATTTCCATCTAACGCACAAGCAGCACCGCTTACATAATCTAATATACTTCTACAATCTTCTTTATTTAAAAGATCAAAATTCATTACTACACTAGTGTTATTTTTAAGTAGCATAACAATATCTTCACCAGAATTTACTGATCTTGGTTTTACTAATTGTATTTTATTTTTTTTACCTAATTCAGGTTGATATATTTTTACATTTTGTTTTGGTGCTCTATATTCTTCTTCAACCATATATTCTTCATTTTCGTAATCATAATCTCTTGAATCCATATATTCTAAATCATCATTTATATTTTCTTCCATAGATTCTTCATATCTTTCACCTTGGTCGAATAATTTTTCTTTGATACTTTTTATTCCTCCCAAAAATTTATCTTTTAAAGATACTGTTTCTTCTTGCATTATAAAAATTCCTCCTAATTTTCTCTCTTTTGTAATCATTAATACTATATTTTATATTATTCATTATTTTATAAATATTTTCTTTTATTTTTCAATTTTGTAATAATCTTTTATTTTTTATGTTACTTATTTGTTACTTAAGAATTAATCTTTTTTTAATAAAATTTCATCAAATTCCCTTATATTTAGATTGTTTGAGAAATTTTCTTTACTAGAATCGATACCTAATAATTGTAATTCTTCTGTTGTATAATTTTCAACTAAACAATAATCTGAATTTTCTTTTAAAACTTTTACTAAAGTTTTAATTTCATATCCACTTTTTTGTTTAATAATATAGTTTAAGTTATTTTCTTTTTTTATCGCTTCTCTTGGAACTTTTAATCCTTCTTCTTCCCACCATACAATTTTCATGTTAATTTTTCTCATTTTTAGTAATTCTTGAACACCTTTATTCAATTTAAAAACAATTAATCTCTCATTATTTTCATTTTTTAAATATACAACTTCACCCTTTAATTTTTCATCACCGATTTTTAAATATTTAGTTTTACCTATTTCTAAATTATTAGCTTCTTTATTTTTTGAAATACATGTTAAATATGTAAAAAAGTTATTCACAATTTTTCCATTACTTGTGGATTCAGGTATTATATTACCTGTTTTAAATTTAACAGTATTAAATGTATTTTTATTAAGATATACAAAATCATTTATTGGTAAAGCATTTTCATAACCATCAATTCTATATGATGTAACCCCTGTTATTGGTGCTTTAATTATTTCTGTTTTTTCAGTTAAAAATTTTTGTTTCGTTTCTTTTTCTTGAATTAGTTTTTGTATAGTAGCGTTTCCTGTATTAATTTTTCCATATATATTTACTTTATTTGTATTTTCTTTTTCTACTTCTTGTATTATTTTTTGTATTTTAGCTATATTTGAAATATTTTCTAAACTAAGAGATAATTCTTCCATTTTTAAATCATAAATTTTAGTTTCAGGTGAATTTAAATTTATTTTTTGCTCTATTAATTCTTTATCTATTTTTTTATCTATTTCTTTAATTTCTTCTAATATTTTAATTTCGTTTCCTGAATAATATCTAAACATATTATCACTTTTTGAAACTCTATCTCCATCCATTTTTATTTTTTCTATACTTCCTAAATTTTCATTCCCCAATACTTGTTCATCTCTAAGTACTAATGTTTCTATTAATTCTTCTTCAGAAATATTATCATAAACTATAGTGAAAATATTATTTTGTTCGGTAAAAAGTTTGAAAAAACTAATAATATTTTTATTTGACATTAATATTATTCCCATTAATATTATTAAAACAATTACTCCTATTTTTTTTACTTTTTTTCTCACTTTTTCCTCTTATTTTTTATTTTATATTTATATTTACTTTTAATTTTAATTTAAATTTATTTACTAATTTCATTAACAATATTTTTTAAAATATTATTAATTTCTTCATCAATTTTTATTTTATCTTTTTCATCAATATATTTAACTAAATTGTTCATATTAACATATATTGGATTATTTTTTTTAAACCAAGTTACTTGTCTTTTAGCATAATGTCTTGTAAATTTTTTTAAATTAGATATCGCTTCATCTTTTGATATATTTCCTATTATATATTCATATATTTCTTTATATCCTATAGCTTGAAAAGCTGTTAGTTCACCTGATTTTATATTTTCTGCATATTTGTCATATAAAAACGTTGTTTCTTCAATAAGGCCTAAATCTATCATTTTTTCTACTCTATCATTAATTTTTTTATATAACATATTTCTTTCTAAATCTAACATAAATATTTTAAAATCATATTTACTTTTCTTTTTACCTACATCAGATTTTTTTTTATTAGTTTCTTCATATATTTCTATAATTCGAATAATTCTTTTTTTATCTTTTATTGGTATTTTATTTACTGAATCAATATCTATTTGTTTTGCCAGTTCTATAATTTTATTATATCCTTCTTCTGTTTGTGCTAAATTATTTAAATATTTTCTTCTATTTTGTATTACTATTTTTCTTTTAAAATCATCTTCTATGTTTTTCTCTTTATAACCAAAATCATAATCATATACTAAACTATTTATATATAACCCTGTACCACCAACTATGATTGGTATTTTACCTTTTTCAATAATCTTATCTATTATTTCTTCTGCATCTTTTTTAAAATCATATGCTGAATATTTTTCAGTTGGTTCTAATATATTAATTAAATAATGTTTAATTCCTTCAGCTTCTTCTTCAGTTACTTTAGCTGTACCTATATCCATATATTTATATAATTGCATTGAATCAGCTGAAATAATTTCACCATTTATTTTTTTAGCAAGTTCTATTCCTAATTTTGTTTTACCACTTGCTGTTGGTCCTACTATTATTGGTATTATCATTGTTTTCTTGCAAATTTTTTTTCTAAATCACTTTGTGACATTTTTATAGCTGTTGGTCTACCATGTGGGCAAGTAAATGGATTATTTAATTTTAATAATTCTTTTAATAAATTATCTATTTCTCTATTATCTAACAAATCGCCTGCTTTTACTGCCGCTTTACACGCTATTGTTGCTATAAATCTATCTTCAATTTGCTCCCTTCCTGAAAATTGTTTTGTTTCTAATTCATCTAATATATCTAAAAATAGCTGTTTTGTATTTAGTACATCAAACATTGCGGGTACTCCTATTAATCTAATAGTATTAATTCCAAATTCTTCAAATTCAAATCCTGCTCTTGTAAATATATCTTTATTATTTTTTATCATCTGTATTTCTCTATATGATAATGTAATAACATCTGGGAATAATAATCTTTGTACTTCTTTATCTGTATTTTCATAATATCTTTTTTTAACTTTTTCATACAGTAATCTTTCATGTGCCGCATGTTGATCAATTAAGTATATTTCTTTTTGCATTTCAATTATTATATATGTTTTAAATGCAACCCCAATTACTTTATATGATAAATCTGAATTTTTGAATATCGACTCATTTGCATTTTTTACATTACTAAAATTTAATTTGTCTTCTTCTTTTCTTTTTTCTAATAAATTAATTCCAAAAGCCTTTTGATACATTTCATCAAAATTTACTTTTTGACTATTATTTATTTCTGTTTCTAAAATATTTTTATAATTATTATTTGTTGTAGATAATTCGTCTTTTTCTGCTTTACTTTCTATTATTTTTTCTTCAGCTTCTTCATTCTTATTTTTTATTAAAATATTTTTTAAACTATTATCTTCTTCATTTTTTAATATTTCTTCAGTAATACTTTTTTGTATATGTATTTTTTGTTCTTCTTCATCTAAATTTTCTAAAATATTATTATCTCTTTTTTCAACATCTTTTATTAAGGTTAAAATTTCATTTTCTTCTTCAGATAAATTTTCTTTTAATTCAGAAGTTAAATCTAAGCCTTTAGTATTGTTATTTTCATAATTCAGAATCAGATGCTCCATGCTGTTTTCAGTATTATTAGGTATATATTTTTCTGTATCTTCACTTATTTTATTTTGTATAATATTATTTTTTTGTTCTTGATTTTTATTTAACAATTCCAGATAATTATTTTTAAATTGTTTGTTAGCATCAAATTTTTCTTTTGTTACATTTTCTACTAATTCTATTTTGGATAAAGCATCTTTAACACCATAATATATAGCTCTTAATACCTTATTTTCGTTTTCAAATCTAACTTCAATTTTAGAAGGATGAACATTCACATCCACTTCTTCTGGATTAATAACTATATTTAATATAGCGAAAGGAAATCTTCCAATTGGTATCATACCTTTATATGCTTTATCCATTGTTGCTGTTATCCCTCTATCTTGAATATATCTAGTATTTACAAAAAACATTTGATTTTTTCTATTAGATCGAGCAATTATGGCATTCCCTACTACTCCTTCTACTTTTATTCCTTCTAATTCATATGACACATTTAAAATATTTTCAGATATTTCTTTGCCAAAAATTGAATAAATAGTTTCTTTAATATTTCCCTTTCCATTTGTTTTTAATATTAATTTATTATTTGATTTAAATGTAAAAGAAATGTCTGAATGAAGTAAAGCGATTCTTTTTAAAGCATCTTCAATATATCCTGCTTCAGTATAATCTTTTTTTAAAAATTTATATCTAACAGGTGTATTGAAAAATAAATTTGAAACACAAATAGTTGTACCATTTGATGTACCCGCTTTTTCAAATAGCAGTTCTTCTCCTGCTTCCATAATAATTCTGTTACCATCATCAGTTTTAGTTTTACTGATCATCTCAACTCTAGCTACAGAAGCTACACTAGCTAGTGCTTCACCTCTAAACCCCATTGTTGTAACTTTAGCTAAATCCTGTGCTGATCTAATTTTAGATGTCGCATGCCTTTCAAAAGCTATTTGCATATCGTCTTTTGCTATTCCTTTTCCATCATCAATAATTTTTATTTCTGTAATTCCACCATTTTTTATTTCTACAGTTATATTTTTTGCACCTGCATCTATAGAGTTTTCGACTAATTCTTTTACTACTGATGCTGGTCTTTCAATAACTTCTCCTGCCGCTATTTGATTTATAGTTAATTCATCTAATTGAACTATTTCTGCCATTTTTCTACCTTCCTAATAAGAAATATATAATATATTAAAAATTAATATACTTATCCTTATACATATTATATTTTTTAAGTATAAAATTTTCAAGGCAAATTTTTTATTCTTCATGTATTTTGAAAATTTTCAAAATAATTTTATACAAAATTATTTATATATAATAAAAAAAATATATATAAATAAAAACTGAACCCTTCTTGTTAACTGTTTTTTATAACAAGAAGGGTTCACTTCATATTTTAAATAAGTCTCTTTTTATTTTTAAAAAGCAATTTTTGTATAATCTAATATTTGTTTAATTTCATTTGCCATTGTATCTTCATATTCTACATCAGATTTTTGTACAGTTTCATAATCATATTTTTTTCTAAATTCATTTATTTCTATATCTATTTCTTCTTTTTTTGTTAAATGTTCTTTTACAGGTAAATTATTATTTTGTTTTTCATCTATTACTTTTAATATTTTATCTGTATTTATACTAAAACTTTTATTAATTTCTTCTTCTAATTTTGTTAATTTTTCTATTTCAATTTTTACTAATTCATCATCTAAATTTTCATTTTTAAATATCATCATTTCAGCAACAATATCATAAATTCTATAATTTTTATCTATTGGTAGTTTTGTATTTTCTTGTTCATTAATTATTGAAATAGTTTCAAGTAATTTTAATTTTAAATACTCTGTATTTTTCCTTTTTCCTGTAATAAAATCTAATATTTTTTCGAATCCAGTTTTTTCATTTATAATGATTATTTCATCATTTAATATTTTTATATTGCCATTTGCTATTATTTTTTTAGCATATTCAAAAATTTTTCTTTTAAGTTCATTTTCTTCAAGTAAAATTAATTCATCAAATCTATCTATATTTGTTCCTACTTTTGCACTCTTAGAATTATTTAAGTAATTGAAAAACACTTCTATTTGTTCTGATGCAACACATAATTTTTCTATATTTTCTACGTTTTCTGCTTCTTTATCTGTATGCAATCTATTTGTATATTTAATTTCAAAATTTTTATATATGTTTTTAAGTATTTCATCTAATTTAAAAGCAATTTCTCTAATTTTGAATCCATCAGATATTGCAGCATAATTTGTTCCAATATTTGCAGAAATTCGAGCAAATTTTTGCTGTTTTTTTATTAATTTTTCAGTATTTGCTATTAATTTTTCTATATTTTCTATATTTGTTTTTAAAGTTTTTTCAACTTTTAAATATATTTCTCTTTCTTTTTCAGTCAAATTAGCTTTTTTTATATAACTTAATCTTTCATTTTCTATTTTATTTATTGTTAACTGATAATCATATCTTAAATTTTTTAATAGTTTTTCTTTCCATTCAATTGCTTTTTTAACTATTTCTTCTATTTCATCTTCATTTTTAAAAATTGTTTCTTTAATTAAATGTTCTAAATTTATTAACTTAGAATATTTATTTTTATTATTATTTATATTATTTTTATTTACTGATATAATTTCATCTTTATTTAATAAATGATCTATATTTCCTCTTACTTCTTTAACTTTTGCTTCTAATTCTTTCTCTATTTTTTTTATTTCATTTGTTAATGAATTTTCTTTTAATTCTTTTTGAATATTTTGATTCTGATTTTGAAAATATTCTATTTTTTCTTTTACACTTTTTCCTTCTAAATTATTTATATCTTGTTTAGAATATTCCATATTTTCTTTTTCTTTTTCACTGAAATATTTATTGTGTAATGTATTTAATATATTTTCATCATTTGTATCTTTATCTAATATTATTTCATTTTCTAAATCTTCTTCATTAATATTTAATAAATATCCATTTTCATGTAATATATTTAGATTACAATTATTTTTATTACTTAAAAATTTATTTTCTTCAACTAGCTTTAAGTATCTTTTTAAATCATTTGATACTTCTGCTGATTTACTATATATATCATCTATATTTTGTTTTTTTGAATCACCATTTTTATTTTGAACATATTCTAATACTACTTTTATTACTTTTCTTTTTTCAATTTTTTCATCAGCAAATGTAATATCTTCAGTCATTTTTCTAGATAATTCTAATATTTTAAAACTACCACCAATTATTACAGAAGAAATATCTCCTGATTCTTCTTCTGTAAAATATATTGGCATATTTTTTAATTTAGCTTCTAAAATAACTAAATCTTGAATTTCTGGAAAAGGTTTTGCTTCTGCAATAAATTTTTGAGTTGTTCCCAATAAATATGCATTACATCTATTTGAATTTATATATATCTCATATTCTTTTTCTGACATAGGGATATATATTTTTTCAACTTCATCAAATTTTTTAAAATTCAAATTTTGTTTGCACATAGCGCTATATATATTTTTAGCACACTCTATATATTTTTTTGAATCTCTTAATATATCTGGATATTTTGGATCAATGTTAGATAATAATATATCTTGTTCCATATCAGATAATACAAAATTTAGATTAAATAATTCATCAAAATTTAATATTTTTTTTATTGAATTTTGTTCACTTTTTGAAATTACATATCTATTTAAACTCATATTAAATACCTTTTCTTTTGTTTTATTTTTTTGATTTTTTATTTTTTTGTTT
>CAUUHK010000013.1:0-12962 GCA_963545005.1 uncultured Eubacteriales bacterium
GATTGAAATATTTTAAGGAATCTTTTCCAACAATATTTTCTTTATTATTAGGATTAGGTACTGGTTTTACTTCTTCCTTATTTTTTATATTTAAAACTCCATTTGTAATTTTGAAAGTTACTCTATCAAAATTTGAATTAAGATTTTTGAAATTTTTTGCTTGTAAATTCATTTCATATTTACCAATTTCTATACCTTTAGCTATAGCTTGACCTTCAAATTTAAAATCATCTTTTAAATATATAAAATCATCGATATTTACAATATATCCCTCTATTTGTTTTTCTTTTCCATCATAAATTTCAGTTTTAGAATTACCTATTATATTTACTATTACACCTTCTTTTTTATTAATATACCATGTGATTTCTTTTGCATCAGTTGTATCATCTTCCCATACATAATGTATAGTATCTTTTAAACTAACTTTTGCTTTATATGTACCTGCATCTTTAGCTTTATCGTTTTCAATAGTCATTAATAATTCATCATAATTATTTAATTCTAATTGCTGTAATGTTGTATCATATATGTAATTTGTTATGATATTTGGTATTTTAACTTTCGGTTTATTTATATTCCATACAATATTTTTATTTTCTATTGTTTTATCTATCCATGTAGTATTTACCGTATCTTTTAATGATAAAATTGCTGTATATGTACCAATTTCAGTATATTTATTATTTGTCACATTAACAAAATTTTTATCTAAATTTTTAAATTTTAATTCTTGTTCTAAACTGTTATATTTAAAATCTTCAAGTTTTTCAGGAATTACAATTTCTTTTTTAACTATTTTCCATGCAATATTTTTTGGTTCTTTTGTACCATCTTCCCATTTTGTTATTTCTGTATTTTTTAAAGTAATCTTTGCTTGATATAATCCCGCATTTGTTGCTTTATTATTTTCAATTGACATTAATGATTCATCAAAATTTGTAAGTAATAATTCTTGTTCTTCACCAGTAAATGTTAATTGATTTGCAACTGTAGGTACTTTTAATGTTAATTGTTGTTTTTCTTGGATAATTAATTTTCCATCTGCAACTATATTAAATTTAACATTTTCAAAATTATTATTAGTATTTCTAAAATTATTTTCTGTTAAATTCATTAAATATGTTCCAGGTTCTTTTTGTGAAATTGTAGGTATGTTTTCTGCTACAAAATCATTTTCTGTATATATACTTTCAGAACTAGCAGCTTGATATCCTGTAAGAGTAATCATACTTCCTGTATATTTAGAAGTTTTTTCATTACCCACTATATCTACCATGATACCTGTTTTTTTAGCTATATTCCAAGTAATAGTTTTATCTTCAATACTTCCATCATCCCATACTGTTTTTTCTTTATCTTTTAGAGCTAATTTTAATGTATATTGTCCAGCATTTGTAGCTTTATTATCTGTTACATTTATATATTTTTCATCTAATTCTGTTAATAAAGCTGTTTGCACGCTGCCATTATATACTAATGTATTTGTTAAACTTGGTAATTTCACTCTTGTTTTTTGTTTATCTAAAATTCTTACCCATGAACCTTCACTATCACCTGTTGGCATATATCTTATATCTTGTCCGATTCTGATTTTTGCCCATTTATATATACTACTTTCTGTATCCTGTGAGTCTACATATTGTAATAAAATAAATCTTGAATCATATGGTAAAGTAGTTACATGTTCTGATTTAACTGTAGGTAAGATTCTAACTTTGATACCAACAGATGTTGTTATTTCACCAATAGTTTCATTTTCTGCTAATTGTGGTGATGGTATTGGAGATGCATATTTTGGCATATTATTAAATAAAGGAATTCTAAAGACATATCTATTTTGTAATCCTGGATCTATTTTTTCAAAGTTTCTTTTTTCATAACTTTGATGTTGTATTGGTGCTTCAATATTTTGCATATATTGATTCCAACCTATTCCAGCTACATAATCGAATTTTTTAGAATGTTCTGTTACTTGTCCTCTATCAATATATCTTTTAATTACACCAGCTCCACCTTCTAAACCTTTTTCAAAAGTATTCCAACCTTTTTCTTTTGCATATTTTAATCCATTTTCATATGAAGCACCACCAGTTGCACCTATGTTCATAGGATTATAATATGTTACACCATCTAATTGTCCTACTACACCATTTTCTTGAATTAAAAATGTAGTTACTGAAAATGGATGTAAATTTAATTTTGAAGCTACTGCATAAATCGTTTCACCTTGATTTTTAAAAACTTGTTTTAATGCTAAATTTGAATTTAAAGCATTATTTATTGTATTAACAACTTGCTCTTTATTTAATGCAGTTTGATAATTATCTTGTCTTGCAAAAGCAAAATATGCATCACGTGCAAAATATGTTCTTGGATCAACATAATATTTTATAGCTTCAATTGAAGGAGCCTTCCATCTTCCTGAATTATCTCCAGGATGAGCTTTATCAAATGTTTCAGCTTTTCTTTCTGGACTTAACCATTCTAATCCTCTTCTTGTAAAATTATTTGATTCAATTAAATTTCTTGGATTATTAAAATTCCCAGCATCGTACTGAAAATTTATAAATTGGTTCCAATCAATACCAGTGTTAAATAACTCAAATTCAAAATTTGGGTGTCTAGTTTTTTCAACTTCTATCATACTTACTAATTCTGGATATTCATTGCGTATAGTTTCTAAATCTGTACTTATTCCACCACTAGGTATATTATGTGCAAATACCTGTATATTTGGAATTAATATAGATGTTGCTAAAGCTAAAGTTACAAATATTTTTAAAATGTAATTTATATTTTTTTTCATTATTTCCCCTTTTTCTTTTTTTCATCTCCAGTTATAAATGTATTTCCTAAACTCATTGCCGCAAATACTACTACAAAATATAGTATTGATAATAATAATACAGATAAAATACTTATTGTAACATTTGTAATTACTGGTATTATTATTAGAGCTGGCATAGAAAATGCAAATGTTAATGATGATAAAATATATTTTTCGCTATTTGATATACCATATAAAAATGATGCTAAAAATAACAAACCTGGTAATATGTAAAATAATAAAGTTGTTATTGTTACAAAATTATTTGGCACTGTTATTAATGGTACAACATATAATATATTAGCTAATATTATTAAAAATAAAGCTATATTAGTATCATCAAATGTCATTTTATTTTCTTTTTTTGTTTCTTTTTTTACTTCTTTTTTCTTTTCTTTTGTTTCCATTTTTACCTCTTAGCTAGAGTATAACAAGCATAAAATATTTTTTCAATTATGATGTTTTTTTATATAAATTTGTTTCAAATTTGTAATAAAAAAGTGTATATTATTCACTAATATACACTTTTAATTCTCTTTTATCTATTTGATTAATTTTATCTACTTTATCTATTTCGATTATATATATTGGCTTAGGTAAAATATCTAAAATATTTTCACCCCATTCAATTAGATTAATTGTTTTTTTATTTAAATTGTCACTATATAATTTTTCTTCTAAACCTGATTCTATAAATTCATCTGAATCTGTTAATCTATATACATCAAAATGATTTATTATAATATTATCACTTACATATTCATTTACTATGGTAAAAGTAGGACTAGATATTTCATCTTGAAGTAAATAATTTTCTAAAATTCCTTCAACAAATTTAGTTTTTCCTACGCCTAAATCACCTTTCAAAATTATATTAATCATATTTTTATTAACAAAAAATTCTTTTAAAATATTTTTTGCAATGTTCTTTGTATCTTTTTCTGAATTTGATTCATATTTTTTTATTATTTTCATATTATTCATTTTATCCATTACTTCTATTAGAAATTTCATTTTGTATTTTTTCTATAAATTCATTTAGATTCATTTTACCTAAATCTCCTTTATCTCTTGAATTTACAGCAATCATATTTTCTTCTTTTTCTTTATCACCAACTATAATTAAATATGGTACTTTTTCTAATTTTGCTTCTCTAATTTTATATCCTATTTTTTCATCTCTAATATCTAATTCTGATGGTATGTCTGATTCTTCTAATATATTTTTTATATTTTCTGCATATTCTGCATTATTTCCAATACTTAATACTTTTACTTTAATTGGTGCAAGCCAAGTTGGAAACGCTCCTGCAAATTGTTCAATAACTTGTGCTGTAAATCTTTCTAAAGAACCTAATATAGCTCTATGTATCATAACAGGTCTATATTTTTTACCATCTTCTGCTATATATTCCAGATTGAATCTTTCAGGCATTTGGAAATCTAATTGAATAGTACCACATTGCCAGCTTCTTCCTATACAATCATATAAATGAAAATCTATTTTTGGACCATAAAAAGCTCCATCCCCTTCATTTATTTCATATTTAATATTATTTTGTTCTAATGCTTTTTTTAGTGCATTTTCTGCTTTTTCCCAATCTTCAACTGATCCCATTGAATCTTCAGGTCTAGTAGATAATTCTACTCTAAATTCAAAATTAAATGCTGAATAAATTTCATTAACTAGTGCTAATAATTTTGTTATTTCACTTTCAACTTGATCTTTTGTACAGAATATATGTGCATCATCTTGAGTAAATGCTCTTACTCTTAGTAATCCATTTAACTCACCAGATTTTTCGTGACGATGAACAAGTCCCATTTCACCCATTCTAATTGGTAAATCTCTATATGATCTTAATTCAGTTTTATATATTAATATACCTCCAGGACAATTCATAGGTTTTAATGCATAATCTTTATCATCGATTTTTGTAAAATACATATTTTCCTTATAATGATCCCAATGTCCTGATTGGTGCCATAATTCTTCATTTAAAACTATTGGTGTAGATATTTCTTCATAACCATTTTTTCTATGTAATTTTTTCCAAAAATTAATTAAGTTATTTCTTAATAACATACCTTTTGGTAAATAAAATGGAAATCCAGGTCCTTCTGGTAAAAGTGTAAATAATTTTAACTCTTTACCTAATTTTCTATGATCTCTTTTTCTAGCTTCTTCTTGTTTTTTTATATATTCTTCAAGCATTTCTTCTGTTGGAAATGAAATACCATATATTCTTTGAAGCATCTTATTTGCTTCATTTCCTTTCCAATATGCTCCAGATATTGATAATAACTTAAATGCTTTTATATATTTAATATTATCTATATGTGGTCCTTTACACATATCAAAAAAATCACCTTGTCTATATATAGTTATTTCTTCATCTTCTAATTCATTTAACATTTCTAATTTATATATTTCATTTTTTTCTTCATATATTTTAATTAATTCTTGCTTCTTTATTTTTTCACATACTACATCATATTCTTTTGATATAATTTTTTTCATTTCTTCTTCAACTTTTTTTATATCTTCTTCTGTAAATGAAGTTTCTTTATCGAAATCATAATAGAAACCTTCTTTAATTGCAGGTCCTATTGCTAATTTTACATCAAATAAATTTTTAACAGCTTGTGCCATAACATGAGATGTTGTATGCCAAAAAGCTTCTTTTAATATTGTTTTTTCTTCATTATTTTCTACTATTTTAAACATTTTATCCTCTTTTCTATTTTTTTATTATATCACCTTTTTTTATTTTTATATACAAAAAAAATCTTAATAATTATTTATTAAGATTTTTTTATGCTCTTGGATGTGTATTATTATATATATCTTTCATATCATTATTTGCACATTCTAAATATACTTGTGTTGTAGATATATCAGCATGTCCTAACATAGTTTGTACAGCTCTTAAATCTGCTCCGTTTTCTACTAAATGTGTTGCAAATGAATGTCTAAGAATATGTGGAGTAATATCTTTCTCTATATTTGCCTCTTGCTTATAATATTGTATTATTTTCCAAAATCCTTGTCTTGTTAATCTTTCTCCAGATAAGTTTACAAATAATGGTTTTGCATTATCTGATTTTACTAAAAATGGTCTTGCTTCTTCTAAATATCTTTGAATAGCTTCTTTTGAAATACCACCTAATGGTATTATTCTTCTTTTATATCCTGCATCCGCTATTACATATGAATCTTTTAAATTTATATTTTCTATATTTAAATCAACAATTTCAGTTGCTTTCATTCCTGTAGCATAAGATATTTCAAGCATTGCTTTATCTCTTATTCCTTTTAGTGTATTTGTTTCTGGTTGATCTAATAATATTTCAATTTCATTTTCACTTAATGTTACTGGAATATGTTTTTCTATTTTAGGTGCTTTTACCATATCTGCTGGATTTTCATTAACTACATTATTTCTTAATAAATAATTATAAAATGATTTTAATGTTGAAAGTGAACGGGTGAGAGTAGTATTTTTAGCACCATTTTTCTTTCTTTCTAATAAAAATTCATTTACATCTTCACTATTTACTTTTTCAAATTCAATATTTTTTTTATCTAAAAAAGACTCAAAAAATTTAAGATCTCTTTGATACGCAAGTATTGTATTTTCTGACATCTTTCTTTTTGTTTTTAAAAATTCTGTATATTCTTCATATTGTTTCTTCATTTTTTTCTTCCCAATTTTATTTTATCTTAAATTAATACATTTATTATATTATCTTTTAATTTATTTGTAAAATTTTACAATATAATTTTACATAATTATTATATTTTTTCAAAATTTCTATACTTTTGTTGCAATTATTTTTCTTTTTTTACTTTTCCATAATGTCCTGCTCCGCCTTCTTGCAGTACATATTTACCATTTTTTAAATCATTTAAGATATCCGCAATTTTTTTACCCATTTCAGCTTCAATTGTATCATAATTAATTTTATGTAATATATCCATTTCCGTTCCAAATTTTTCATAAAGTTTTAAAATAGTTTTTTTCCCTAAACCTGGAACAAATTCAAGTGGTATTTGATAAATATATTTTTGTCTTAATTTTGGACTTTTACTCTTTTCTTTATCTTTTATATCTTCAACTCTATTAAATACACAAATTCCATTTTCAATATCTGATACTTGATTACAATTATCGCAAAATGTTTTATGATATTTTCCTAATTTAGGATCCATACCGTAATTTGCTTTTATTATATTTTTTATATTTGGATTATTCATTGTATTTTTTATGGAATTAAATAAAGAATTAAAAGATATATCTTCAACTTCTAACTTATTATATTCTCTTGCTATTTTTTCTAAAGAATGTGCATCAGAATTTGTTAAAAAACTTTTTGCCTCTAATTCAGAAATTTTATCTGCTATTTCTGTATCTGCTGATAATCCCAATTCAATTGCTGAAATTTCTGAATATTTTTCCTTAAATATTCTTTTTAAAGATTTAGTACAATTTCCATAGTAACTTTTAAAAGGTGTAAAAACATGTGCTGGTATTAGTATTCCATTATATTTTTTTACAATATCTATTAAATTATAACCTGAAATTTTAGCTCTCTGTGTACTTAATGTCATATTTTTAATATATTTTTGCATTTCGTTAGAAAATCCTTCAATATCTTTTAAATGTGGAAAATAGCATAAATTATGTGCACTTCCTGTTTTTCCATTTTCATTTATTTCTGATGTTTCTATTTCTGCACCTAATATAACGCAAATTTTATCTTTATATATTATTCCTCCACTTTCTAGTTCATAAGCTTCTTCTTTTTTTAAAAATTTTTTTATATCATTTATTACATATGGTGATGCACAATCAATTATTCCAATAAAATGCATACCTTTTTTATTTACACTATGTTCTACTATATTTTCAAAAGTTAATGTTCTTGATGCTGTAATTTTTATTGGTTTTCCATTACTTGCTCTTCCTATATGTATATGTAAATCTGCAAAAACTTCCATTTTTACCCTCTCTTTTGCATAAAAAATATACTTTTAAGATGTGCTTAAAAAGTATATTTTATACTATTCTTATTTATTTATATTTTAAATAAAATAAAATGCAATTATTAATATTATAAATACTACAAATAATATTTTTGTAGCTAATTCCATTTTACCTTCTTTAGTTTTACCTTTATTTTTTTCATAAAAAGAATCTCTTGCTTTTCCAGATAAAGCATCAACACCTCTTTCTTCTTTTACTTGTATAAGTGATAATATTATTAATGATATTGTAACTATATAAAAAATTATCATTAATATTGTTTTTAATATTCCCATTTTTTCTCCTTCTGTTAATCTATATATATATTATACTAAATTTTATTTTTTTTTCAATTTTTACATATATTTTTTATTATTTAAAAATTTTATATTTCTTATTTTGTTTAATTTTTAAATTTAAAAACATTTCTTGAGATATATTTAATTTTTCTTGTTTTATTAATACATCATTGTCATATATATTAAATAGAATGTCTAATTTGTTTTGATCATTATTTTCATTTTGAACCTTATCTTTTTTTATTTCGATACAAATATCTTTTATATCTATTATTTTAAGTTTAAATATTTTAGAAAGAAAATATATGTTTAAATTATCTTCATCAAAAAAGTTTCTAATTACATTTGCTTGTAATAATTTATATATTAAAAATTTTTGTTGTTTTCCTATTATATTATTTATTTGTTCATTTTCATAAATATATTGATTATCTATTTTAAAAAATCTTATATATCTTAATATTTTTATATACTTTATTATTTTTTCTATTTCAATTTCTTCTTTTATTTTTTTTTCATTTAATTTTAATGCTATATATATAATATCTTGTAATTCTTCATTTTTTAAATGCTCTAAAATATTCATTTTTTCAAAACTATTTATTCTATTTTTTATTTTTTTATCAATCATTTTTTCTATTTCATTAAGCTGTTCTAATTCAATTATATTTTCTTTTTTATCTTCTAAAATAATTGTTTCAAGCCAATTTATTTCAATTTGTTTTACATACTTATCTTCATTTATTTTTTGTATATATTCATCAATTGTTGTTTTTTTATTTTGTTTTTTATTATATACAGCTAAATTAGTCTTAAGTAGTGGAATATTACTTAATAACAATTCATAATCAGCTATCTTTTTTTGATTTTTTAATATATTTTTTTCTATTTCAATTTCTTGAATATATTTTTCATTTCCTGTTGTTATATAATTTTTTTCTAATTTACTAATTGTTTTATTTATCTCTATTTTTATTTTTTTTAATTTATTAATTTTAGTAAAATAATTATTATTACATTCATTTTGTACTTCTATTATTTTTTCATTCACATATATAATATATTGAATTTTTAAGAATAATAATTGTACTAATTCACTATTATATTTTCTAAATTTTAAAATTTTATTATCTTTCAAATAATGTAATCCAAAAACATATTTTAATAAAAAATCTATGATTTTATTATCCTGTTCAAAATATGAATTTTCTCCCCAATTCCAACCATTACAATAATATAAATCAAATAAATTAATAATATTACCATTTATTATATTTTCCCCTATAATTTCATATATTAATTTATCTTTTCTTAAATTATTTTTTTGTTCATGTTTTATAATTTGTAATATTCCATAATAAAAAGATATATCATTTTTATATATTAATATTTCATTATTTTCTGGTATATATTTAATTTTTTCTTTATCAAAAAAAATCTTTTCATCATATTCTAAAGCATTTAAAAAATTAATATTAATTATTTTATTTGAAATAATCTCTAAAATAGTATTAAAAAAAACATATTTATCTTCAACTAATATTTTAATATTTTTAAAATCATCATAGCCAAGCATTAATTTATATATGCATGATAAAATAATATTTTTAGTATCTAAATTGAATTTTTTATTTTCTAAAATATTATTTAATTTTTTAATTATTAAATTATCTTCATTATTGTTTATATTTTTTAACACTGATTAATTCCTTATATTTTTATTTATTGATAAATTTAATAAAAATATAATTTTTATTACTAAAAATTATATTTCATTAAATCCCATTCACTTGTACTAATATTTAAAATATTACCATTAACATCTTGCATTATAATTCCTATACTAGACATCTGATCTAAAAGTTTATGAGCTCTTGCTTGAGATATTCCCATTTCAGAAGATAATGTTTCAACAGAAGGGTCACCTGATGCCATTAATATTTCTACAGCATCTTTTAATAGAGGATCTATTTCTTCCATTTCACTATCACTAGTATGTTGTATGAAATCATCATCTTTATGATTTGTTTCTTTTAAATTAGCTTGTGCTAAGAAAGTGTCTGCTACTTGATTTCCAGATTGTATTTCTGATACTTTATATTTTTGTATTTCTTCACCTTTATCAAAGAAGAAATTATCTTTTTCAAAATGCTTATTTTGTGGTTGATTTGTATATTCTTCATGCTTATATTCTAAGTTTTGTGATTTATTTTGCATTTGTTGCCATTGAACTGGAGATATTAAAATCTCTCTTGGTTTTGTACCATTTTGAGCACCTATAATTCCCATTTCTTCAATTTTATCTATTATTCTACCAGCTCTTAAATCACCTATTGCAAATTTTCTTCTTAAAAATGTTTTTGATGCTTGTCCAAATTCTAATATTACACTGATTGCTTCTTCAAGTAATTCATCTTGTGCTTCTTTATTATGATCTTCTTCTGATTCTAATTCATCTGTATTTGTACCTATTATTTTTGTTTGTATACTAATATTATTTACTTCTGAATCATCTAATTTAATTTCTTCTACTACATTATTTATTTCTTCTTCTGAGATAAATGCACCTTGTACCCTGTATGGTTTTATTTCTCCCATTGGGTAATATAGCATATCTCCCTTACCTAATAATTTTTCTGCACCAATTTGATCTAAGATAGTTCTTGAATCAACACCTGATGTAACTGAGAAAGCAATTCTTGATGGTATATTTGCTTTAATTAATCCTGTTATAACGTCTACTGATGGTCTTTGTGTTGCAATAATTAAATGTACACCAGCTGCTCTTCCCATTTGTGCTATTCTACAAATTGAATCTTCAACATCTTTTGATGCAGCCATCATTAAATCTGCTAATTCGTCTACAACTATAACTAATCTTGGTACCGGAGTTTCATTTAATTCTGGTTTTGATGTTACCATTTTGTTATAACTTTTTATATCTTTAACTCTATATTCAGCAAATTTATTATATCTCTTAGTCATTTGTGCGACACACCATTTCATTGTTGCAGATGCACTTTTAGCATCTGTGACAACAGGTATATATAAATGTGGAATATTATTATATACAGAAAGTTCTACAACTTTTGGATCTATCATTATCATTTGAACTTCTTGTGGTGTAGAATGATAAATTATACTTGCAATAATAGTATTAATACAAACAGATTTACCTGAACCTGTTGCACCAGCTATTAATACATGTCTCATTTTATCTAAATCAGCAAGTACAACTTCACCTGCAGCACCTTTGCCCAAACCAAATGTAAGTTCTGATTTTGATTCTTTAAATTCTTTAGATTCAACTATATCTCTAAAAGTTACCATTTGTTGTTCTTCATTAGGTATTTCTATTCCTACAGCTTGTTTTCCTGGAATTGGTGCTTCAATTCTGATTGATTTTGCTGCTAAATTAAGTGCTATATCATCTGCTAAATTAGCTATTTTATTTACTCTGACACCAACAGCAGGTTTCAATTCATATCTTGTTACTGCTGGTCCAACTGATACATTTTCTACTTTTGCAGATACACCAAAACTTAAAAGAGCTTTTTGTAGTTTCATAGCTGTTTTTTCTATTGATGTTGCAGATATTTTATTATTTGGTGGACTTTTAACTAAATGTTCTAAACTTGGGAACGTATAATCTATATCTCTAAACATTAAGTCACTTTCACTTAAATTATTTTCTTCATTGTTTGAAGGTGAGGTGTTTTGTTCATGTGATATATTTTTTACTGCTTTAAAATATGCACTTTCAACTTTTTTATATTGTTCATCGTTTTCTTCAAAATCTGCATTATCTATATGTTCTACATCTTGTATATGAATTTCATTTTCTTTTGTTTCTTTTAATTTTTTAGCTAATCCAAATATATTAAATATTGGTTTTTCTGTCTTTTCTTCATTATTTTCATGTGTTAATAAATTATTATTTAATTTTAAGGATAATTCTTTTTCTTCTTTTAATTTTAATCTTTCTTGTCTAATATCTTCTAATCTTTTTTGTCTTTCAGCTTTTCTTTCTTCCCATAACATTTTATTTTCTAAAGATTTTTCTGCTAAATTATCTACTAAATCATTAGCATAATCTGCTGGGCTAAATCCAAATGTTATAAATCCAAAAATTAACACACCTGCACATAAAGCAATTGATGCCCCAGATATTCCTAAAAATTTAATAAGGGGTATTGCAAAAATGGCTCCAACTGCTCCACCACCTTGATTACTTATTCCTAATTTATAGCATTCATTAACTATATTACCAAATGATTCTGTTATAGCTATACCATTTTTTGATATCTGATATATTGTCATTATAGCTGAAATAGATATTATTATTCCTAAATAAGTACCATATTTCATAGTATTGTTTTTTCTTTGATCTCTTGCAAAAACTAATGCTAAAATAAATATACCTATTGGTATTAAATATTTTACAGGCCCAAAAATACCACCAAGTATTGGTGATAATTTTTCATGTAACATTCCACTATTTCCATATATAGAAATTGAAAATATTATTCCTAATATGAAAGTTATAGCAAATTTTATTTCTCTATTTATTCCTACTTTTTTCTTATTTCTAGCCACAGATTATTTCAGTTCCTTCCTATCATTTCTTACTCTTAATAAAGCTGCTCTAATATTTGCTTCTTCTTTTTCTAAATAATTTTTTAAATCTAGTACTGATTTTTCAGTTTGTGCTAAAATTGAATCTGCATATTCTTTTGTACCTTCTGAAATTTTTCTTGATTGATTTTTAGCTTCATCAATTATTTCTTGACTTTTAGCTTCTGCTTG
>CAUUHK010000014.1:0-11911 GCA_963545005.1 uncultured Eubacteriales bacterium
TGTCTTTGATATTTTATTATAGAATAATGTTGCACTTTAAATGCAAATTAACCTAGAGGTGTAAACTTGACAATCATAGAATAAAAATGATATATTTACAGAGTAATTATGGAGGCATGATGAATAAAAACATAAAAAGTATATTAATAATAATTTTTTTATTGTTAGTATTAATAAATATATTTTTTAAAGTTACAAAATTAAGGCCATTCATAAATCAGGTGAAAACAGTAATATTAGATGAAGAAAAAAAGGAGCATAGATATGAATAAAGAAATACAACCAGAATTATTTGAAGCAACTGTAGTTTGTGCATGTGGAAATACTTTTACAACATTATCAACAAAAAAAGAATTAAAAGTAGATGTTTGTTCAAATTGTCATCCACATTGGACAGGAAGTAAAAAAACTAATAAAATAGGTGGAAGAGCTGAAAAATTCAGAGAAAAATATGGAATAGTTGAAGAATAATTATTAGAAAATTTAAAAGAATTATGAAAACAAATGAATGAATAATTTATTTGTTTTTTTATTATTATTTGGTATAATATACTTTAAGGTGAAATATGGAAGAAAATAATAATAAAAATAAAAAAATTAACAATGAAAAGAAAAAAGAACAACTAGGAAAAATTAGTGAAAAATATAAAGAAAAGATTGAAAAAAATAAGAAACAAGAAAATATAAAAAAAGAAGAAATAAAAGAGAGAGAAAAAGAACTTGAATTAAAAAAAGAAAATAAGCAAGATAATTTGATTCAAATTACTCCTGAAGTAGTAGAAACTATTGCAGGTGTTGCAATCTCTGAAGTAAAAGGTGTAAGCCAAAATAGTTCATTTTTACAAAGTTTATCTAATACTTTGAAGAATAAAAGCAAAGAATCGCAAGGAATAAAAGCAGAAATAGAATCAAGTAATGTAGTAATAGATGCAAATATAGTTGTAGATTATGGTACTAGAATTCCAGATGTAGCTTTTGAGATACAATCTAAAGTAAAAAAATCTGTTGAAGCAATGACAGGTTTAAATGTAAAAGAAGTTAACGTACATGTTCAAGGAATTAATAGAAAAAAAAGTGAGGTAGAAAAATAATGAAAATAATAGATAAGATATTTTATTGGTTAGCATCTTTAATTATATTTATATTATCAGTATCTATGATAATTGTTACATTTAACTTATTTGGATTTGCAAAAGATATTTTAATAATGCCAGTTGAAATATATAAAAATGTTCGAATGAATTCAGAATATATTACAATAGAAATTATAGTTGAATTAATTTTATTATTAATATCAATAAAAGGATTATTTTTTCAAGAAAAAATAGAAAAAGAAAATAGAAATGCTATAGTATTAGAAAATAATCAAGGAAAATTATCTATATCAAGAGAAACTATAGAAAATTTAGTAAGAGATGTTACATTATCTCAAAAAAGTATAGAATTAGTTACACCAAAATTAATTTTAGATAAAAATAATAATTTAATAATCAATATGAATATTGGATTAAAAGCTGGCGAAGAATTAAAAGAAGTTGTTAAAAAAATACAAACAGATGTTAAAGAAGTTGTAAAAAATGCAATAGATTTAGATGTAAAAGAAATAAATATTGATATTGCTAATTTAACAGATAAACAAATAAGAAAGTTAGATAAAGATAAGAAAGATATTACAAAAGAAAAAACATTTATTGAAGATAATCAAAAAAAAGAGAAAAATATAAATTCTGATACAAAAGAAGAAAAAAAGAAATAAAAAATCATAAATAAAAAAAGGAGATTAACATGGAAGAAAATAAAGAAAAAGAATTAAAAAATGAAGAAAAAACTACTGAAACAAAAAAAGAAAAAGTTGTTGAAATAGCGCAAGAAAAAAACGAAGAAAATACTAAATTTCAAGTTGATGAAGGAGATAAAATATTAAAGTTTTTAGTTGAAAATATGGGAGCTGTTATTGGTTTTGTAGTAGCATGTTTTGTAGTATTTACAGGATTAATATATGCAATATTTAAATTTTTAGTTTTTATAGGAATAGTATATTTAGGTATCGTAATTCAAAATAACTGGGAAAAAATAAAAGAAAAAATAAATAAATTCAAAAAATAATAAGATATACAATTTAAAATATACAATATTATATAAAAAATAGTATTGTATATTTGTGTATATTATATAGAGAAAAAATGAGAGAAGTTATGAATAATAAAGTAGATAAAAAAAATAATGATACTAGAAGTATATTAAGAGAACAAATTTTTCAAATATTTTTTTCAGATGAATTTGAAACAATAACAGATGAAATTCTTGAAATGATAATTGAAAATTATGAAATAGCATCTGTAGATAAAAAATTAAAAATACAAAATTTATTAAAATTGAAACATGAAAAAGAAGATGAATTAATTGAATATATAAAAAAATATTTAACAAGTCAATGGAAAATTGAAAGATTAAATAAAATAAAAATAGCTATAATTAAATTAAGTATTTTGGAAATAAAATATAACAAAGTGCCATATAAAGTAGCTATAAATGAAGCTTTAGAACTTGCTAAAAAATATGATGAAGAAGGTTCATCAAACTTTGTAAATGGTATACTTGCAAGCTTTGTAAAAAATGAAATAGAGGCATAAATGGATAAACCTATAACAGTAACACAGTTAAATTTATATCTTAAGAAAAAAATAAACATGGATCAAAATTTAAATAATTTATATATACAAGGTGAAATTTCTAATTATAAAAAACATTTTACAGGACATTTATATTTTAACATTAAAGATCAAAATACAGTTGTTAAATGTTTAATGTTTTCTAATAGTACTAAATCTCTAAACTTTGAACCAAAAGAAGGAGATAATGTAGAAATTAAAGGAAAATTAGATATATATCCAGCAAATGGAAGTTATCAAATATACGTAAATGAAATGGTTCTTGCAGGTGCAGGACAGTTATATTTAAAGTTAGAAGAATTGAAAAAAGAATTAGCTGAAAAAGGATATTTTGATGAAAATATAAAAAAAGCAATACCAAAATTTCCAAGAAGAATTGGTGTTGTTACATCAGAAACAGGTTCAGTAATTAAAGATATAATTAATGTAGGTACATCTAGAAATCCAAATTTAGATTTATTATTATATCCAGTACATGTTCAAGGAAATGAAGCAAAAACAGAAATAGCTGAAGGTATAAAATATTTTAATACAAGAACAGATATTGACGTATTAATAATAGGTAGAGGTGGTGGAAGTATTGAAGATTTATGGGCTTTTAATGAAATAGAAGTTATAAATGCAATATATAATTCTAAAATTCCAATAATATCTGCTGTTGGACATGAAACAGATTTCACTATATCAGATTTTGTAGCAGATAAAAGAGCTGCAACTCCCTCACAAGCTGCAGAATTTGCAGTTCCAGAAATAGTTCAATATTTAAATAAAATTGCAATATACAAAAAAAGAAATGAAATAAGTATAAATAAAAAAATACAATTATTAAAAAAAGAAATAGAAATTGCAAAACATAAATTAAAAACGCCTGAAAGTATTCTTAATGAAAAAAGATTATTTATAGATAAATTATGTACATTAAATATAAATAAATTAGAAAATAAATTATCAAAAATAAAAAATAAATTAAATATCAATATAAATAATATTAAATCAAATTATGGTAAACATGAAATAAAAATATTACAAAATAAAAAAGATGTATTAAATTATAAAATATATATTCAAAAAAGTTTATTAAGAAAATTAGAAAATATAAAATTGAAAAATAAAAATATTCAAGAAAAAATACAGGTACTAAGTCCTGAAAATATATTTAAAAGAGGTTTTTCTGTAATAAAGAAAAATAATAATATTATTAAAAATGCTACTGAATTAAAAACAGGAGATAAAATAGAAATATTACTTGCAAATGGAGAAAAAGAAGCGATTATTAGCTAAGAGGTATAAATGGGAAAAAGATATATAGAAAATACTAATAAAAAAGAAAGAAAAAAAGGTAATAATATATTTAAAATTATATATATATTAATATTAATTTTTTGTATGATGTTAGCTATATATATGGGTTCAAATAATATAAAAAAACAAGTAAATAAAAATATTTTAAAAATAGAAGAAACTAAAGATGAAAATTCAAAATATAAAAATGAAAACATATTTGATAATAATGTAGTTAAACCAAGTGAAGAAGAAAAAAAAGCTATATTAAAAGAAAATGAAAAAATATTAATTGAAGAAAATAAAAAACAAAAACAAGATAAAGAACCAACAGATAAAGAAGAATTAGCAAAATATTTGGTTAATAAAGAAAAAAATACATTAAATATTTTTAGTGTTAAAGTTATGCATAAAATAAATGATAATGAATATATAATATCTCTAGTAGATATTGATACAACAAAAGTAGTAGAAGTATATAAAATTAATGTAAATACAAGACAAATTACACAGGAATATGAAATAAAATGAAAGAAGAAAAAATAGAAGATTTAATTAATAAATTAGAACAAATTTCTCAAGAAATGGAAAATGAAAATTTGAGTTTAGATGAATCAATAGAAAAATTTAAAGAAGGAACTAAATTAGCAAATTTAGCAAATAAAAAAATAACAGAAGCAGAACAAAAAGTAAAAATGTTATTAACAGATGAAAATAATGAATTAAAAGAAATAGATTTTAATAATTAAGAGGTAATATGAAAAAAAGAGCGGATGGTATAGAAATAAAACAAGACCCATTATTTAAAGTAATTGGTACCATAATGGAAGAAAGAAGTGATGCTCAAGTATATTATACACAAGACATTAAAATAAAATATGTGGATGAATATATAAAAAAGAAAAGAGAAGAAGGAATTAGTATATCATATATGCATGTTATTTATTGTGCACTTATTAGATTACTAAAAGAATATCCAAATTTAAACAGATTTGTTATGTCCGGTAGAATGTATCAAAGAAATGAAATTTCTATTTCATTAACAATAAAACAAGCAATGAGTTTAGATGCTGAAGAAAGTGTTATTAAAATACCTTTTGAAGGAAATGAAGATATTTTACAAGTCAAAGAAATATTAGATGAAGAAATAAAAAAAACAAGAGAATTAAGTCAAAGTACCAAAGCAGACGAAGTAGCAAATACATTATCTAAATTACCTACTTTTTTGGTAAGAGGAGTAGTTAAATTTTTGAAATATTTAGATACAATTAATATGATGCCAAAAAGTATAATAAAAGCAAGTCCGTTTCATGCAAGTGCGTTTTTAACTAATGTAGGTTCAATTGGAATAGATTCAATTTTTCATCATATATATAATTTTGGAACAATTGGAATTTTTGTTGCAATGGGTAAAAAAAAGAAAAAATTAGTATTTGAAGATGAAATATTAAAAGAAGAAAAATTTATATCTTTATCTATTGTAGCAGATGAAAGAATATGTGATGGATATAATTTTGCATCTGCAATGAAAACATTTGCAAAATATATGAAAAATCCAGAATTATTAGATTTACCAATAAATGTATCAAAAACTGAAATTGAAGAAACTGAAATAGAAGAAAATATTTTAGAAGATGATATTATAACTAGATTTTTTAAAAATAAACGAGCTAAATCTAAAGAACAATCAGATGCTAAAAAAATAAAATTAAAAAAATGTTAGGGTATAATACATATTTGACAAGAGTATAAAAAAAGAAGGTCTCATGATATAATATCTAAAAACCTGAAATCAAAGGAGACCTTCTATGAAAAGTATATTAAAAAAAGTTAAAAAAGAAAAGTATTTAATGATAGGGTTAATTTGCATTTAAAGTGCAACATTATTCTATAATAAAATATCAAAGACATTACTTTTATTTTTTTAGTTATTTACTGCAGTTTGGAAGATTATGATAAAGAATTTGCATTAAATACTATAGAAAATTGCCAAGACAGAATAGAACATATAAAGAATAAATGCTCTTCTGATATAGAATATTCCTATGAAGATGATTGGCAACCTTAAAAGGAGAAGTGATGGAACATCAATTAAGTAAAAAAGAATTAAGAACATTAAAATATGATAGAAAAGAATTTAATAATATACCTAGAAACAATATATATATTGTTTTAGATAATTTTAAAGTACATCATAATGTAGGAACAGTGCTTAGACTTGCAGACGCTATATTAGCTAAAAAAGTATATTTGTGTGGTACAACAAAAGTGCCACCAAATGCAAAAATTAAAAAAAGTAGTAGGGGAGCTGAAAAGTGGGTACCATATGAATATGTAGAAGATATAATGACAATTATTAATAAACTTAAACAAGAAGGAGTTGAAATTGTATCTGTAGAAATAACTGACAAAAGTATACCATATACTAAATACATACCAAATAGTAGTAAAGGAGTATGTTTAGTTTTAGGGAGAGAATATGATGGAGTGCAAAAAGAAGTTATATCTGCATCAGATTATAGTATACATCTACCAATATATGGTATGTGCAACTCTATAAATGTATCAACAGCGGCAAGTGTAGTTATGTATCATGTTTTAGACAAACTAACAAGATAAATTAAGAGATTTCTGTATAAATTAATCATACCTAAAAAAATAAAATTAAGAAAACAAATTGACAAATTGACTGATAAATAGTACAATAAATTTGTCTTTGGAGAGTTACCCAAGAGGCTGAAGGGGCGGGTTTGCTAAACCTGTAGGGTGAGTTTTCTTGCCGCGAGGGTTCGAATCCCTCACTCTCCGCCAAAATAACGTATATCTTACGTTATTTTTTTTGTATATTTTATAGTGTAAATTAAAATATCTATATTGAAATGTATCTAGATTTATGATATAAAAAAAGTATTAATATAAAAAAAGAGGCATAAGTAATGAAAATGATAAAAAAAATATTTGGTACAAAAAGTACTAGAACAATTAACAAAATAAAAGGAAAATTAAAAGAAATTAATTCTTTAGAAGAACAAATGATAAAATTAACAGATAAAGAATTAAGACAAAAAACAGATGAATTTAAAGAAAGATTAGCAAATGGAAAAACTTTAGAAGATATTTTACCAGAAGCTTTTGCTGTAGTAAGAGAAGCATCAAAAAGAGTATTAGGCATGAGACATTTTGATGTACAAATATTAGGTGGAATAATACTTCATCAAGGAAGAATTGCTGAAATGAAAACAGGTGAAGGTAAAACATTAGTAGAAACATTACCTGTATATTTAAATGCTTTAACAGAAAAAGGTGTTCATATAGTAACTGTAAATGAATATTTAGCAAAAAGAGATAGTGAATGGATGGGTAAAGTATTTAAATTTTTAGGTTTAACAGTTGGATTAAATTTAAATAATATGAGTTCACAAGAAAAACGAAAACAATATATGTGTGACGTAATGTATACAACAAATAACGAATTAGGATTTGATTACCTAAGAGATAATATGGTTACATATAAAGAACATATGGTTCAAAGAGAATTAAATTACGCTATAATTGATGAGATAGATAGTATTTTAATAGATGAGGCAAGAACACCACTTATTATTTCAGGACAAAGCACAAAATCTACTGAGTTATATAATCTAGCTGATACCTTTGTTAAAACTTTAAATAAAATTGAAGTTGTAGAAGAAAAGGCAAAAGACGATATTCAAAGAGAAGATATTGAAAAATATGATTATGTAGTGGATTTAAAAAATAGGACTGCATCACTTACAACTAAAGGTATAGAAAAAGCAGAAAAATATTTTAAAATCCAAAATTATAATGATCTAGAGAATTCAGAAATTGTACATAATGTTACACAAGCACTTCAAGCAAATGGTATCATGAGAAAAGATATAGATTATATAGTTCAAGATGGAGAAATATTGATAGTTGATGAATTTACAGGACGTATAATGGATGGTAGAAGATATTCTAATGGTCTTCATCAAGCTATTGAAGCAAAAGAAAATGTAAAAGTACAAAATGAATCTAAAACTTTAGCTACAATTACATTTCAAAATTTCTTCAGATTATATAAAAAGTTATCTGGTATGACTGGTACTGCAATGACTGAAGAAAGAGAATTTAAAGAAATATATAATTTAGATGTTGTTGAAATTCCTACAAATTTACCAATAAAAAGAATTGATGCACCAGATACAATATATAAAACAGAAAAAGCAAAATTTGATGCAGTTATTGATTCTATAAAACAATCTCATGAAAAAGGACAACCTGTATTAGTTGGTACTGTTTCAATAGAAAATTCAGAAAAATTACATAAATTATTAAAAAAAGAAGGATTAGAACATCAAGTTTTAAATGCTAAATACCATGAAAAAGAAGCAAGTATAATTGCTCAAGCTGGTAAATTAGGAGCTATAACAATTGCAACAAACATGGCAGGTCGTGGTACAGATATTATGCTAGGAGGAAATAGTGAATATTTAGCAAAAGAAGAAATGAAAAAATTTGGAAGAAATGACGAAGAAGTAGAAGTTGCTACTGCATACTATGAAACTGAAGATGAAGAAGTTTTAAAATTAAGAAAAGAATTCCAAGATTTAAAAGAAAAGCATGAAAAAGAAATAGCTGAAGAAAAAAATCAAGTTATTGAAGCTGGTGGATTAAAAATAATTGGAACGGAAAGACATGATTCAAGAAGAATAGATAATCAGTTAAGAGGTAGATCAGGAAGACAAGGAGATCCAGGAGCATCAGAATTTTTCTTATCACTTGAAGATAATTTAATGCAAGTATTTGGTGGTGAAATGCTTACAAGAGTATATGAGTCACTTAAAATTGATGAAAATATGCCAATACAAATAAGAATTGTATCTAGCGCAATAGAAACAGCTCAAAGAAGAGTTGAAGGTAGAAATTATGAAGCAAGAAAATATACATTAAATTATGATGATGTTATGAATGCACAGAGAGAAATAATTTATGGTGAAAGAAGACAAGTATTAGATGGTGAAAATTTACATGATAAAATAGTTAAATTAACTAGATCAGCTGCAGAAGATTTTTTAGTGCCATACACTGATGAAATTAAAAATAACACTATTAATAAAGAAGTATTTTATAATGAGCTTAAGAATGAATTAAATGTATCTAAATTAGAAAGTTTAGATAAAGATAAATTAAATATTAATGAAATAAAAGATGAGTTAACACAAAAAGTAGAAGAAAATTTAAATATTAAATATGAAGATTATAAAGATAAATTTGAAGAATTAGAAAGAGTAGTACTTCTAAAAGTTGTAGATGATAAATGGATGGAACATTTAGATAATATGGAAGATCTAAAAGAAGGTATAGGACTTCGTTCATATGCACAAAGAGATCCCGTTGTTGAATATAGAATAGTTGGATTTGAAATGTTTGAAGAAATGAATAACAACATAAAAAAAGAAGTATCTAAAATATTAACTCATGTTGAAAAAGAAGAAAAAGTAGAAAGAAAACAAACAGTAAAAATTACTTCTGAAGGCAAAGGCGATGAAATAAATCAACAAGAAGAAAAACAAGAACCAGTAAAAAAAGAAGAACCTAAAATAGGAAGAAATGATTTATGCCCATGTGGAAGTGGAAAAAAATATAAAAACTGTTGTGGTAAATAAGCCTGCAAACCTGCATAAATAAAGGGATTGCGGGTTTTTTCTTGATTACAATTTTTAGGTAATTTTGTATTAAAAAAGGCGTTTAGATACGTTTTAGATACGTTTTTTACTTGAATTGTAATAAAAATAGTTAATAATATGATAAAATGGAATAGAAATGAGGCTAGCGTTATGAAAGAATTTAAATTAAGGAATCAAGAAGTATATTGTATTGATGTAGATCAGCAACCAAATTTAGGATTTAATTTTCCATTTAAAATTATAGTTCCTAAAAATTTAAACCAAAATCCTGAAGTTGTATATGCCTGTAATTTGCCACGAGATATGTCAGCAAAATGTGACACATTTGATGAATTAATTGAATTTGCAAAAAATGATTTTGGAAGTATTGATCCAATGCATATACATTTATGTTTAGAAAAAGGATATCCAATGATTATTCCTATAATTCCTAGAACAAAAGAATTTAGGCCAAACTTTTTGGGAAGAGATTGTTTTGAAAATAATTTTTCGTCTTATCAAGATTTTAGAGAAGATATGTATAGATATGAGAATTTGGCAGAACAACATAAAAATATAATTGGATATGCAATAAAATGTTTAATAGATAATAGCATAAATGTTGATGATAAGGTGATTATTTCTGGATATTCTGAAGGGGCAAAATTTGCTTCACACTTTGCCCTTTTACATCCAGAAGTAATAAAAGCTGTGATTGCTGGAGGTACTGGAGGAGCAATATCAATGCCTATTAGTAATCTACTAGGATATGAATTTATTTACCCAACAGGAATCTCTGATGTGGAAAATTTCAATAAAGAGGAATTTGAAAAAATATCATTTTTCTATTACATGGGTGAATCTGATAAAAGCGATTCAGCGATACCAAATTTTGACACAGTACATTATAAAGATGAAATTGGTGAAGACAAGATATTAGTTGATGAATGTGGTAATCAGACTCCATTAATAGATGAAAACGGTAATCAGGTTTTCAAATTAGATGAGAATGGTAATTATACGGCAAAATTTTCCCTATTTAGCGATGACGAAGTTAATGCAATTAATAAAACTCTCGGAACCGTTACACAAGAAAGATTTAAAAAACAAGAACAGATATATAATGAATTAGGATTAGATTCAGAATTTCATTTATATCCAGGCAATCACAGAACTGTTTTTGAAAATAAGGGTCAAATTTTTAAAGATGTGGATAATTTTATATTAAAACATTTGACTAAAAGCAACAGTATAAGAATTTAGAAAAATATAATTTGTCTAAATTAAATCAATTATTTTAGATACGTTTTTAGATACGTTTAAACTGCTATATTTGAAAAATAGACATCACTTTCTTACAATTTATGAGTAAATTATTAAACTTTTTGAGTAAGAAAGCCCACTTTAAAAGGAAAAAATTACACGGTAGTTTTAAATAGACGCCATGTGGAAGTGGTAAAAAATATAAAAACTGTTGTGGAAAAAATAAATGTAAATAATTTAATAAAAAAAATAAACGGCTTAGTATTATACTAAGTCGTTTTTAAATAAATATATAATATTTTTAATAATTAAATCTGTCATAACAATATAGTTCATATCATCATGTTTATGGTATATTATTTCATGACATAAATTATCTATTATTCCAACTGTAATATGTGCTTTTTCAGATAAATTGTTATCATTAAAATTATTTTTTATTAAAAATTCTTTTAATGAATGAGTAATTTTCATTTCTTGTTCATAATAAAATTTAGCAACTTTTTTATCTGAATGTACCATTGACATTATTTCTTCATGCGCAATATTTGAAACTTTATGATTTTTTATATAATTTTGTATCATTTCTTTTAAAAATTCAGAAAAATCATTTTTTTTTAATTTAATATCTTTACATTTAAACATAGGAAAAAAAATATTATCTCCATATAGTTCTAAACCATGAATTAAAATATCATATTTATCTTTAAAATATTGATATAAAATACCTGTCGATACATTAGCAGCTTTAGCAATTTCTGCAGTATTAGTGTTATAATATCCATTTTTACAAATTAAGTTAAATCCCATTTTTAAAATTTTTTCTTTTTTTTCAATAGCTCTTTTTTGTTTAGGTTCTCTAATATTATTATTCATATATTTACCTCACAGATAAGTATAACATAATTAAATAAAATATGAAATATTTTTCATATTTTATTGACTGTTTTTAAAAGGAGAGATATACTAAATATGAAATTAATTTCATATTTAAAAGGAGAAATAATGGAAAAATTTATCGAATTA
>CAUUHK010000015.1:0-11585 GCA_963545005.1 uncultured Eubacteriales bacterium
TTTAAAATTAAAAAAATAAAAATCTTGACATTTACATATAAAGTTGTATAATAAATATTGTTAACCATAATTCTTTTTTATTAAAAAAGGAGGCCCCTAAAAAATGTTGAAAAGAATAAAAAAATTTTTATCAACTCTTTGCCCAATATGTGGCAAAGAAAATTGTACGTGCAATAAGCACCACAAACACTAAGGCTTAGAAAAAACAGCTTATTAATAAGCTGTTTTTTCTTATAAAAATATTGACAAAAAAAAAGTTTGTTATTATAATTAATATATCATATGCGGGAGTAGTTCAGTTGATAGAACGTCGCCTTGCCAAGGCGAAGGTCGCGAGTTTGAGCCTCGTCTCCCGCTCCATTTTTTATTGACGGCATAGCCAAGTTGGTAAGGCACGAGTCTGCAAAACTCTGATCCCCAGTTCGAGTCTGGGTGTCGTCTCCAGAATGAACTAATATATTAGTTCATTTCTTTTTTGTGTTGATTATTGTTTATTTTTTATGATATAAATATATTTAGAATTAAGTTTTAAAGGAGAAATAATTTGGAAAAATTAATAATACAAGGTGGAACAAAATTAGAAGGTGAAGTGACAATTAGTGGTGCTAAAAATGCTGCTGTAGCTATCTTACCCGCCACTATTATTACATCAGGTATATGTAAAATTACAAATTTACCTAACATAAGTGATGTTCAAAATTTATATGATATTTTAAAAGAATTAGGAGCTAAAATTGATATTTTAAATGAACATGAGGTTATAATTGATACAAGAGGTATTACAAGTCATGTAGCGGTATCAGATAAAATTGCAAAATTAAGAGCATCATATTACTTAATTGGAGCTTTACTCGCAAAATTTTCAAATTCAGAAGTTGGTATGCCTGGAGGGTGTAATATTGGTCCAAGACCCATAGATCAACATATTAAAGGATTTGAAGCTTTAGGAGCTCAGATTATGTTAGAAAACGATAGAATTAAAGCTATTTCACAAGGATTAGTTGGAACTACTATTTATCTAGATGTAGTTTCAGTAGGTGCAACAATAAATATTATGCTAGCAGCATGTACAGCAAAGGGCAAAACTATAATTGAAAATGCTGCAAAAGAACCACATATCGTAGATTTAGCAAATTTTTTAAATACATTTGGTGCAGATATTAAAGGTGCTGGTACTGATGTTATAAAAATTACAGGCGTTGATAAATTAAAATCAGAAGAAACATATAGTGTTGTACCAGATCAAATTGAAGCAGGTACATTTATGATAGCAGCTGCAGTTAGTAAAGGTGATGTACTAATCAAGAATTGTATTCCAAAACATATGGAATCATTAACAGCAAAACTTATAGAAATGGGGGCTAACATACAGGAACTTGGTGATTCTATTAGAGTATCTTGTACTAAAAGATTAAAGAGTGTAAATATTAAAACACAACCATATCCTGGTTTTCCAACTGATTTACAATCTCAAATAGGTGTTGCAATAGCAGTTTCTGATGGAATTGGTACTATTAATGAAAGCATCTGGGATGCTAGATTTCATTATACAACAGAGCTAAATAAAATGAAGGCAAATATAAATGTTAATGGAAAGATAGCTAGATTTCATGGTGTTGAAAAGCTTCAAGGTGCAGTTGTTGAAGCAACTGACTTAAGAGCTGGGGCTAGTTTAATCATCGCAGGTATTATTGCAGAAGGAACAACCACTATTTTAAATTTGCAACACATAGATAGAGGATATGAAAATATTGAAGCAAAATTTAGGAACCTAAATGCCAAAATTGAAAGGATAAATGAATAATGAATTTTACGCCTTTATTTAGTGGTAGTTCTGGCAATTGTTATTTATTAGAAGAAAATAGCACAAAAATATTAATTGATGCTGGTAAAAGTGGCAAAAAAATAGAAGAAGGCTTACAAAAATTAGGTATTAATATTAATAGTATTAATGCTATAGTATTATCTCATGAACATTCTGATCATTCTCAATCAATTAATATTTTATCTAAAAGGCATTCAATTCCAATATATATATCAGATAAAGTATTAAAAAATAAAAATGATATTTTTACCACAAATACTAATCTAATACATTCATTTACAAGTAATGAAGATATTCATATAGAAGATGTAAATATTCATACATTTTCAACATCACATGATGCTATCGATCCTGTAGCTTTTTCTTTTTTTGATAATAACAAAAATAAAAAAATATCACTAGCAACCGATTTAGGTTATTATGATGAAAATATTATAACTAACTTAGAAAATTCTGATTTAGTCATACTTGAATCAAATTATGAAGAAAATATATTAGCATATTCTAGTTACCCTTATTATTTAAAAGAAAGAATAGCGAGTAATAAAGGACATTTATCTAATAAACAAATGAGTGAGTTACTAAAAATTTTATCTAATAAAGATATAAAAAATTTTATTTTTGCACATTTAAGTAAAGAAAATAATATGCCAGAACTTGTAAAGCAAACTGCTGTAAATGTTTTTAATGAATTAAATATAATACATAATATTAATTTTAGTATTGCCAATAGAGATACAACTTCAGATACAATAAAAATATAACACTTTTAATCTAAGTGTTATATTTTTTTATCTAGAAACTTGCTATATACTTCATTTCTATTTAATTTTAAATCTTTAGCTATTTGTTTTATAGCATCTTTTTTTGTATACCCTTTTAACAAGTAATATTTCATATGTCCTTCTAATGTCATATTCTCAAAATACTTACACGATTCAAAATCATCACTATTTTTATCTATTATTAATACAAATTCACCTTTTTCTATAAATTCTTCATTTTCTAAAATTTGACTAGCATTCCCATAATAAAATGTTTCAAATTTTTTGGTTATTTCTCTACCTAATATCAAATATCTATTATTATCTAATTCATTAATAATCTTTAATACTTTTTTTATTCTATGTGGTGATTCATATATAATAACAGGAAAATTGAAATTTAATATTTTTTCTAATTCTTTTTTCTGTTTATATTTATCTATGAATCCATAAAATATATATTCTTTACATAATAATCCACTTTTAGCAAATGCAGTCGTTACTGCAGTAACTCCCGGTATTATTTCAACATTCATACCTTTATGAATGCATTCATTTACTAAAATAGCACCCGGATCTGAAATACATGGCATACCAGCATCAGTTACCAATCCAATATTAAAACCTTGTTTTATATCAAGAATAATTTTATCTACTTTTTCTTTTTCTACATCTTTATAATAGCTTACTAATTTTTTTTCAATATTAAAATGCTTTAATAATACACTTGTTTTTCTCGTATCTTCACATAATATATAATCAACTGATTTTAATGTTTCAATTGCCCTTAAAGTTATATCTTTATAATTACCGATTGGAGTTCCTATTATATATATCGTTCCTTCTTTTTCTTTCATTTATTCTCCACTATATCTCTTCATTTTCTAAAAATTTTAAAAATTCATTAGCATTATTTACAAATTTAATAATAACTAATTTATTTTTTTTATTTTTGTTTTGTATAAATTTAATTATTTTTGGTTCAATATTATATTTTCTCGCATTTTCAAATATATCTATTATTCTTTCAGGCCTATTAATCATAATTATACAGCCTTTTTGTTTTAATAAATATTTACTAGTTTTAAAAAAATTATTTAAAAAATTAGCATTTTCTTTTTTAGCAATATCTTTTTCATCACTATTTGAATCTATACCTGATAAGTATTTTTTATATGGTGGATTAGATAATATTAAATCAACTGTATTTTTGTATTTTTTAAGTTTGTTATTATCAATATTTTCATTTACATCATATGTTAAAACATCAAATATATTATTTTTATCTATTAACTTATTTTGTTCTATATTTAATTTACATAATTCTGTAAAATATTGTTGTTTTTCTAGAAATATATTATTTAAATTTCCAGTATAACTTATGTTTTTTAATTTATTCAATATTTTTTTAAAAAACATTATACCTATAATACCACTACCTGTGCAAATATCACAAATTGAGTAATTTTTATTTTTTATAACTTTTTTTAAAACTTCACCTTTCATTTCTTCATAAGCAAAATCTGTTATTAAAAAAGAATCTATCCCATATTTAAAATATTTATCATTTTGAGTAATATTTAAATCTAAACTTTCAATATATTCTGTTACTAAATTATCTTCCATATTTCCTTCTTAATTTATATATTTATTTCATTAAATTTCATATTCATATGCTTTAAAATGTTTATTTCCCTAGCATTTGAAGTAAATAAAATTATTTGTTTATTTTTTAATTTTGTACTCAAATATATTAATGTATTTCTAATTCGCTCATCATCATAATATGAAAAAGCTTCATCTAAAATAATAGGTAGATTTTCATTACATAAAAATAAATTTAAACCTATTCTAAAAGCTAAATTAATTTGTTCAATAGTACCAGAACTTAATAAATTAGCATCATAATATTTATTTGTTTTGCTATTTCTAACTAATAAACTTGTATCTTCTTTGATATACATACCGTCATATTTGCCATTTGTTAAATATTTTATACCATCATTTATAATATTATTAAATTCTGTATTTATATTATTTTTCATTTCTTCGTAGGCTTCTTCTAATATTTTTTTACCTAATTCATATTCTTCTTTTTGTAAAATTAATTTATTTCTTTCTTCATTTAAATAAATTAATTCTTCTTCTATTTCTAATATATTTGTATTAACTTTATTCATATTTGTTATTTCATGTTCTAAATCATTTATACGAATTAAAATATCTTTTTCAAACTTCAAAATATCTTTCTTCATATTTCTTAATTTATTAACATCCATATTAAATATATCATTTATTAATCTTATTTCAAAATATTTTTTATATCTTATTAATAAGTTTTCTTTAGAATTTTTCTTATCATTTAACATATTTTTAATATCTATTTTAATATTTTTTTCTCTTTTATCTATTTCTTCTTTAACATATTTTATTTTTTCACTTATATTAATTTCTTTTTTATTTTTTTCATAGTGATGTTTTTTTATTATATTATTTTTATTATTTACATAAATATAATAAATGATAGTAATTAATATACTTATTAACACAGGTAAAATATATATATAATTTACAGATATTTTGATAAGCCATAATACAAATATATATATTAAATTTATAATACATATAATTAAAGGTACATATTTTTTATTATAAAAATTTTTGACTACTTCATTAGAATTTACACTATATTCATGTTTTAAATTATTTAAAATATTTTTATTTTCATTATTTATATTTGTTTCATTTAATATAAGGATTTCCTGTTTTTCAAATTTATTTTTTTCTTTTTCGATATCTTCTATCATTAATAATTTATTCTGTAAAATATTATATTCATGTTCTAATTTTTTTTGTTCCTTATATAAATTATTAATATTTAATTTTTTATTTTCTAATAAATTTCTATCACTTATTAATTTAGAAATATTATCATCCAATATATTAATTGGTTTATTTTTAGTATTATTACTACCTATTTCTTCTCTTATTTTTTTATTAATATTATTACATATCTCATTAAAATTATATAAATCATTACCTGTATTTCCAATATTAATTATTTTTTGTATTAATTCTAATTTACTTTCTTGATCGTACACATTAGCATTTTGCTTTGCAATTACTATCTGTTCAAACATTTTTTTATTCAGTCCTATTTGCTTTTGCAAAATATCATACTCATGTCGAATATTATTATATATATATGATATATCTCTCATATGAGAATTATATATATTAAATTTATTTTCTTTGAAATTAGATTCAATTAAATATTTTTCTCCATCATCTAAGGAATATTCAATATTACCACTAAAATTAGAATAATCCCAAGGTAAATACTTTTCCTTATCTGAAATACCTTTTTTCTTTTTTATATCAACATTATATAATGAATTAATTATGTAATGCTGAATTGTGCTTTTTCCTGATTCATTATTACCTTTTATTATATTAATTCCACTATTTAATGTTATATTTAAATTCTTACATATACCAAATCCATTGATTTGTATTTTATTAATATTCAATCAATTCTCCATTTCATCTAATATTTTATACATAGTATTAACAATTTTTGTTACTTCTAAATTTGTATTAATACTATCTTGTTTTTCTAACTCTTCAATTTTATTTAAACATTTATTAACAAAATGACCTTTTAATGTGTTTTCTTTTCTTAAATTTTCAAAATTTATTTTTTTTACTCTCATATCTTTAATATCTAAGATATTTTTATTTGATAAATTTTTTAATATATATTTTTCATCTAATATAAAGTTTTTATTTCCTACTAAATTTATTAAATAATATTTATTTTCATCATACATAATTTTTTCATCTAAATACATAATTAATTTAAAAGTATTTTCAATTTTACTGATATCTACAGTCTTAATAATATATTCCGTATTATCAAAATGTAATCTATTTAAATTAAGTAAATTTCTATTTTTATCAATTTTACCATATATTACACCTGTTTCATCAAAATTTTGTTTAAATTCATCATTTAAAAAACTTCCAGAATAATAAATATTTTCTTTTTTTAATTTATTTAAATCTACAATTTTATCAATACAATTAAAATTGCTTTTATGAATATGTCCTAACGCTATATAATCTAAATTCAATTTTTCTAATTCATGAACATTCATATTGTTATGTATACTACTTCCATTTAAATCTCCATGAATTAATAATATATTACTAGTATCATTATTTATTTTATTTTTAATATCTTGAATATTAATATCTTTACTTTCAAAATTTGTAAATCCATAGCCTATTATATTTACATCATTATTTTTTATATTATCTAAATTTCTAAAAATATGAACATTATCTGAAAATTTATATGAATTATATATTGAATCTTCTGTATAAGGATCATGATTACCTGGAGAAATATATATTTTAGTATTAGGTATTTCTTTAAATAGTTCATCAATATATTTTATATCTACATTATTAATATAGCGGTGCTCATAAAAGTCGCCCGCTATAAATAAATAATCTATATTTTCTTTTTTAATAAATTTAATCATTTTTGCAAATGCATCAAATAATTTTTGTTTCCTTATTTTGCTATTTTTGCAAGGTTTGTTAATATGAACATCTGCGATATGTATAAATTTCAATTAATTTATTTCCCTTTCTGAATTTTGTATTTTACCAAATAATAAATCAAATTTTTTTTCTAATTCTTTTTCCAAATCATAATCTTTTTTTGTTAGCTCATTTTCTGACATCTCATCACTACTATCTTGTTTTTTATTATAACTATTTTCTCTAATATTTTTTATATTTATTTCTATATCTACTTTATCTCTTATTTCTGAATTTTCATATTGTTTTTCTTCTTGTACAATCTCTTTATTTTCTTTTTCTTTAAAAATATTATCATCGTTTGTGGTATCGAAAATTGACTCTAATTTTTGTATATTCTCTTTTTTATTTTCTTCTAATTTTGTATTTTCTTTAAATTGATTATTTTGTATATTTTTATCGATTACTGTTTTATCTTTTTCATCATCTAATATTATTTCTTCATTCTTTTTTTCATCAACCTTATTTTGAGAATTTTCTTGAATTTTTTTAAAAAAATCTTTTACTGTATTAAATTTTTTTTCTTCATTTTTCTTCTCAATTGAAAAAGCTTTCCATTCTCCTCTATTAACAAAATATTCATTATGATTAGTTTTTAAACTATCTGAAATCATACTTTCTTTATGTAGATGATAAAAATATTTATTAGTTTTTATAGGCTTTATTCCTGAACCAATTATTAAACATTGCTTATATGGCATTCTTCTAATTTCATCTGGTGTCATTAAACTTCTACCTAATATTTGCTCATTTTCAGATTCACTATCTTTACCTTTTGATTTTGTTTTTGCAGTAATTGTCTTTTCACCAAGTGCTTTTGAAAAATATTCTAGTGTTTTTGTAGATGTTGAACCTAAAAATAAATGTGTACCACAGTTACCGATAATAGTTTCATATGCACCTTCATATATATCTTCTAATTGTTCTAAACTTTGTAAAATAATATTAAAAAATATTTTTCTACTTCTAGCTGTTGCTACTTTTCTTTCAAAATCTGGAATTTTACCAATATTAGCAAATTCATCTAAAAAGAAAAATACTGGTACATCAAGTGCTCCTCCATTTTCATCAGCACATTCATATAGCTGTTGCATCATTTGTGCAAAAAATATAGTAAGTAAGAAATCATATGTTGAATGTGTATCAGGCGATATAACGTAAACAGCTGTTTTCTTTTGTCCTATTTCTTTAAAATTAATTGTATTTGTTGAAGTTAAATTTGCTATATCTGGATTATCAAATTTTGATAATACTGCTTGTAATGTGCTGCAAATTGAACCAAAAGCCTTTTCTGGAGCAAGTTCTATAGATTGATAATCTTTTCTTGCCATGTGTTCGGGTGGTAATGCTCTCATTAATTCAGATAAAACACTGAAGCCACCATTTCCACTTGCCATTCTTACCATATTTGAACAGCTCGCTAAATTTTGTTCTTCTTTTGGTCTTGCAGCTTTTAAAAATCGAATTATAGATCTTAATAATGTTTTAGCATTATCTGTCCAATAAGCTTCTGAGGTAACATTATTATCTTGCCCCATAACGATAGTATGAACAACAACATCTAAATCTATGTCATTTTTTATATTTACAATTGGATTATATCCATCACTACAATTTGGTTTAGTTAAATTTAAAACTTTAACTTCATAGCCATTTTTTCTAAAATATTCTGCTGAATAATCATATATTTCACCTTTGGGATCAGTAAAAATATATGAACCTAAATTTTCTATGACATTTGGCAAAACAAATCCAGATGATTTACCAGAACCCGTATTACCAACAATTAATACATTTTTATTTCCCATTCCAGTATTTATAGGTAATTTTATTCCTTCTGCTAATCTTAATCCTTCTGTTTTACTATATAACGAATATATTTCTTTTTCATTTGCCCAATCACTTGAACCATGTTCAATATTTTTAAATTCTGGTTTTATTTCTATTGATTTGTATACTAATACAAACATAGCAATAAAATATATTGTTGAATATACTTGGTAACAATTAAATATATATTTTAATCCATTAGTTTCTTTGAATAAAGATAACATATTATACATACCTTTAAATGGAAAAACACTTGTAAATCTATCAATTGATTCTATAATTGTCTGTTGCAATTCTCTTTGTAAATATGTGGTATAAATTATACTAGGCATAACAAAAATTGCAAAAATTAAATATAATATAAAAAAGGTTAATATATTTGCTTTAAACTTTTGAATAGCCATTTTTAATTTTTTTAACATTACCTCTCTCTTTCAAAGGCGGTATCAGTTAAACCAAATACTCGACTTTTATTTTTTATTTCTTTTAATATTTTATCTAAGTTTAATCTTTTTGCTTCATTATCATTTATTATAGTTTTATATTTGTTATTATTTTCCCTAAATTCACAAATTCCAGTAGCAATAGTCCTATTTTGTTTTCCACGAATTTCTATAGCTAAATATTTTTTATTTGGGAATAAAATACATTTGCCCTCTTTTTTACCACCAATAATATGAAATTTTGGATCAATGACTTCACCATTTTCAATATCTATAATGAAAATTTTTCTATCTACTGATGGAGTATATATAAATTCTTCTTTAGATTTTACTATTTCAATATTTTTAAAAAATATAATGATTTTATCATTTGCGATATATATTTTATCATCTTCAACTTTAGCTATGCTTATATATACTCTAACATCTTGTAATGTTACTATTAATATTTCTGAATTATCCATCTCATTAAAATTGTATGTTCTTAATATATATCCCAACTCACTATTTTTTTCTTGTTCACATGATAATTGTTCTAAATTATATACTTTTGCGTATTCTTTTTTTCTATTAAAACTAGTTAAAATAATTTCATCATCCATTATTTTCTGTTTTTCTGTATAAAATTCTACATTTTTTTCTTTTATATGGTATAAATATGTATTTACACCATCCTTATCTGTTAAACTAAATTTTCTTTTCATTTTATCCTTTGTTTATATATTATTTTCTTTTTTTAATTACATTATTTTACTTTATGTTTTTTTCCTATCATTGTTATCCCATATGATACCACTAATGAAACTATAAATATTATTACAACTATAATCGCTCGTTTAGATAATATATCTAATGTTTTAAATTCTGAATATATTATAGATAATATTGAAGCAATGATAAATCCGAAAATAGCTGCATATGTGTTAATTTTAGATTTATTAAATAAATAATCTATTACTTTAGTTGCAAGTACAATTCCTATAATGATACCAATCATTAATACTACTATTAATAATATATCTAGTTTATCGATTATAAGCATTGTCGCTTTATATTGCCCCAATAGCATTAATACCATAGAACCACTAATTCCTGGTATTATCATTGCAAAAGCTGAAATTATACCACATATAAATAATGTGAACATATCTATAAAATTATGTGTATAAATATTTTTTTGTTGCATTATTAGATTAGTTTCTTTCAATATAGTAAGGAGTATTAATAATATAAATGTAGATAAAAAATATCCTATTTTTTTAAAATTACTGCTACTTTTATTATCTTTATTTATATCTTTTTTTGATTCATATATAACTGAAGGAAGACTCCCAACAATAAATGCTAAAAAAATTGCAAAAATTTCATAACTATATGTATCTATATTTTTTGTAATTAATTTTGCTAAAAATACTATTCCAATTCCTGCCCCTAATATTAAAGGTATTATAAATGTTTTATTTTCTATTATTATTTTTTTTATAGCTAAAAATAAAGCTTTCAAAACATTTTTTTGTTTAAAAGATTTTTTGAGCTCGTCAAATGAATTATTTACAGTTTTAACTAATTTATCAAAAATTCCTAAAGATACTGCTACAGTTGCTCCACTTGCTCCTGGTATTACATTAGATATACCAATTAATACTCCTTTTAACATATTTTTTATAAATTCCATTAATCATTCCTTTTATTTATCTTATTTGGTTTTTTTATATTTTTTTTCATAATCTTGTATTTTTTATTGTTATTAACAATATCCAAAATTATTGTATTTTCTTTATTTTTATTTATTTGCTCTAATCTTTCTTTTGTTTTCTCTAAAAGATATTTTAGATTTTTATTATTATTATATGTATATTTTATATTATCTAAATTATTATTTTTATTAAAATTCAATCTATTTTTTGGATGTAGGATATCTAATATTCTGTTTTTTTGTAATTTATTAGCAATTATATCTTCAACAATTATTTTAATGATTGCTATAAATGGAACACCTAAAAACATTCCGATTGTACCAAAATATGCACCACCTATAGTTACACCAAGCATAACTACTACTGGACTTACATCTATATTCATACTAACAATTTTTGGATTAATAAAATTTGCATC
>CAUUHK010000016.1:0-11284 GCA_963545005.1 uncultured Eubacteriales bacterium
TCTATAGCTTTTTCATTTTTATTTATTTTATTAGCAATTTCTTTATATGAAAATCCTTTTATATACATATCTAATACTTTTACTTCTGTTTTAGATAATATATTATATAATCTATCTAAATTATCTTTTAATTCTTTTTCATTTATATTATGTTTTTTATTATCTACTAATACTTCTAAAAAATTAAATGTTTCATTATTTTTTAAGCTAGTTCCATCTAATGAAATATAGTTATTAAAAGCTAGATTTTTTTGTGTTTGAGATTTTTTTAATAAAACTATATATCTTCTTTCTATACACATACTTAAAAATGCTTTTAAGTTATTATTTTTTGTATTATCATAATTTTTAAGCGCGCTATATATTGCTATTAATGCTTCTTGATATAAATCATCTTTATCTAAACCAGAAATATTATATAATGAAGCCTTACTATATATAACAGGCTTCATTATTTCTATTATTTCATCAAATTCTTTTAAGTATTTTAAATTTAAATTTTCTTCCATTTTATTTCCTTAATTGAATATTTAATTTATGTTCTAATGAATTTATTATTTTATTCACTAATTCATTTATTATTTCTTCACTTAATGTTTGATTTTTATCTCTAAAGAATAGTGAAATAGCTATACTTTTTTTATTTTCACCTATTTTTTCTTTATCTCTAAATATATCAAATAATTCAACTTTTTCTAAATATTTTTTCGCTTCTTTTTTTACTATTTCTTCTATCTCATCATACATTATATTTTCATCAACTACAAAAGATAAATCTCTTTCAACAGCTGGGAATTTAGAAACTTCTGTATATTTTTCTTTTAAACTAATATATTTTAATATTTTAGTTAAATTTAATTCTAATACATTCACTCTATTTTTTATTCCATACTCTTTCAAAATAACTGGATGTATTTCTCCAAAATTTGCAATTACATCATTTCCTACAGATAATTTAGCTGATTTTCCTGGATGATATAACTTATCTTCTGATCTAGATATTTTAAATCTATTTAATCCAATATATTCCAATAATCTATATATAATATTTTTTAGTTCCATAAATGTATTTGTTGTTGCAATTCCTAACATATCGTATTCTGTTGGTATTTCACCTTTTGTCATATTACCATTATCTAAATATATTTTTGATAAATCAAAAATATTTAATTCTGTATTTTTAAAATTAAAATTTGTTTTTACAACATCTAATATTGATGGAATCATTGTTGTTCTCATTATAGAGTAATCTGCACTTAGTATATTTTTTATTGGGATAATATTTTTTATTCTTTCATCATCTGAATCTAAATGTAATTTGGTCATACTTTCATAATTTGTAAAACCATATGTACAGATTTGATTATATCCATTATGTATTAAGAAATTTAATATTTTTTGTTTTACTTCTAGTATATTATTTGTTATATAATTTGTATCTGCTGTTTTAGGTAATGTTGTTTCTAATTTATCGAAACCATAAATTCTAATAACTTCTTCAACTATATCTGCTTTTAAGTTAACATCTTTTCTAAAACATGGTACCAATATTTGATCATTTTGTATAACAAATTCTAATGAAGTTAATATCTTTATTATTTCTTCTTTAGATATATTTATACCTAATAAATTATTTATATTTTGCACATCTAATGGAATAGTGACTTTTTCATCTTCATTATCTTGTAATATTACATCATTTCTTAATGTTCCAATATTTATTTTTTCGTTTATTTCTTTTATTCTTTTTATTGCTGTATATATATATGATATTGGTAAATTTTTTTCAAATCTTGTTGATGCATCTGTTCTTAATGCTAAACTTTTACTTGCTCTTCTTGTTCTAGGCCCATCAAAATTCGCTATTTCTATTATAACGTTTTTTGTATTTTCATTAACACTACCTATATTACTTCCCATAACACCGGCAATAGCTAATGCTTTTTCATCATTTGCAATTACTAATTCTTTATCTAATATATATGTTTCATCATTTAATAATGTTATTTCTTCATTTTCGTTAGCTTTTCTAATGTTTAATGTATTTCCTACTACATCTTTATCAAAAGCATGTACTGGTTGTCCTAATTCAAGCATAATATAATTTGTTAGATCCACTATATTATTTTTTGGATTAATCCCTAATGCTTTTAATCTTTTTTGCATCCAGTCAGGACTTTCTTTAATTATTACATTTTCTAAAACTAGGCAAGCATATTTTTTACAATCATTGTCTAATACATTTACTTTTAAATCTTTAAATTCATTAACAATATTTAATATGTTTTCATCTTCAAATTCTTTTCTTGAAATAACTTTATATCCTTTAAATTCTTTATTTAATGCAACAGATAATTCTCTACCTATACCAAGTATTCCTAAACAATCAGGTCTATTTGGTGTTATTTCAAAATCTAATATATTATCATCTAATTCTAATGCAGTTACAATGTTTTCACCTAATTTTGATTCTAAGGATTTATCTAAAATCCATATTCCTTTATCATCTCCATGAGGCACACCTAATTCACTTTCTGAACACATCATTCCATATGAATCTATACCTCTTAAATTACCTAATTTTATTTCCAGTCCATTTGGTAATTTAGCACCGATTTTTGCTACAGGTATAATATCTCCAACAGTTATATTTTTTGCGCCTGTTGCTATTTGTAATATATCATCTTTTACATCTACTTTTGTAACAACTAATTTATCTGCATCTGGATGTTTTTCAATTGAAATAATTTTACCTATAACTACATTTGAAATATTTTTTCCAAAAGAATCAATTGTTTCAACTTTTGTACCTGTTATTGTTAACTTATCTGCTATATAATTAATATCTTCATTTATGCAATCTACATATTCATTAAGCCATTTTTTATTAGCTTTCATAATTTCTCCTTTATTTAAATTGTTTTAAAAATCTTACATCATTTTCATATAATAATCTTAAATCATCTATACCATATTTTGCCATTGCAATTCTTTCTGTACCTAGTCCAAAAGCAAAGCCTGAATATATTTCTGGATCTATACCACAATCTTTTAATACTTTAGGATGTACCATACCACAACCTAATAATTCAATCCACCCTTCACCTTTACATACTTTACATCCTGTACCATTACATACAAAACATGAAACATCTACTTCAGCACTTGGTTCTGTATATGGAAAATGATGTGGTCTAAATCGTATTTTTGTATCTTCACCTAAAAGTTTTTTAACAAATTCTGTTAAAGTGCCTTTTAAATCTGACATTGTAATACCTTTATCTACAACCAGTCCTTCTAATTGATGAAATACTGGTGAATGTGTTGCATCAACACTATCTGATCTATATACAGCACCTGGACATATCATTTTTATTGGTAAATTTCTATCTAGCATTGTTCTTATTTGAACAGATGATGTATGACTTCTTAAAACTATATCATCTTTAATATAGAATGTGTCTTGTATATCTCTTGCCGGATGATCTTTTGGTGTATTTAACATATCAAAAACGAAATGTGTTTTTTCTATTTCAGGTCCATCTACTACACTATATCCCATTGATGTAAATATTTTTATTTCTTCTTGATTTATTTTTTCAATAGGATGCATACTGCCTTTTAATGCTTTACATGGTTCTGTAATATCTATAAATTCTTTTTCTAATTTTTCTGCTAATATTTCATCTTCAACTTTTTTTAAATTTTCATCCATTTTTTCATCCAAATAATTTTTAGTATTATTTATTATTTCACCTAGATTTTTTCTTATATCTTCAGATAAATTGCCCATTAATTTGAAAAAACTTTGAACTTCAGATTTTTTCCCTAAATATTTAACTTTCAATTCTTTAATGAAATTCAGTTTTTTATCTTTTTTATTTTCTAAAGCTATTTTATTTAATTCATTTTTTAATTCATTTTTTAAATTTTCAATTTTTTGTTCTATCTCTTTTAAATTTTCCATTTGAATTTCCTTATATTTTAATTAATTTTCTTTTTGTACTTCTTTATTATTATTTATATTATTATCTTTTTTTATTTCAATAATTTTGTCTGCAATATATTTCATAAATACTGGTTCAATAGTTCCAGTATATAAATTTTTTATTTCAGTTTGTTTTTCTTTTGTTGTTGGATCTAGATATATTATTTTTTCTGGAAATTTAATATTTATATTTCCTTCATTAACAAATTTTATATTAGTTTTTAGTTTTAATTGAAACATATAACATGCTATTTCTAAATTAGTATTCATATTTGATGCATATACATTTTTTGGAATCTGATAATTAATTTTTAATATTTCTTTTTCTACTAAGCTTTGCATTGTATTTTTTTTAGCGTCATTTTGTATATCTGTTATTTCTGCTTTTACATCATTATTAATATTTTGATTTATTTGATTTACATTATTTACAGTTTCTACGTTTGCTTCTTTAGCAAGTAATGAAGCTAATTTACTCTTTGGCATCTCTGATTCAAATTCTAAATTAATATCATTTGCATTTTCAGTAATTTTAAAATTTATTTTTGTTTCTTCTATAATTGCTTTAATTTGTTTATTTTGTTTATCTTCATTTATTTCAATTTCAGCTACAATACTTTTATTTTTAGTATTGAACTCTTCTTTTTCTATTTCAATTTTCTGTAACTTGTTTTTTATTCTATATGCTTTAATTCCAAATTTATCGTTTACCTGATATTTAAATTTAAATAATTTTAATATCTCATACATTTTATCTTTATTATTATTGACTAATTTAAATCTATTTTTATCTAAGGCTATTGAAGTTTCTAAATTTTCATGAATATATCTATATAGTTGTTCTAACTGTACACCTTCAATATTCAATATGAAATTGTCTGCATTTACTTTTTTATTTCCATATAGTGTTGATATATTTTGTTCTACAGTAAATTTAGATTCATGTAATTCTTTTAAAAATCTATCTATAGATTTATTAATATTTTCTTGTATTAATATAACTTCATCAAAAATATTTTGATTTTTCATATTCACTATATCGTTAAATGCAAGATTATATTTATTTGATGTTTCTAGTGTAGTCATTACTTCTTTTATTTTATCTTTTTTTATCCCTAATGTTTCAATAAAAATATCATCAAAATACAATAAAATTTCATCTCTATTTTCAAAATTTTGTATTCGAAATATTTCCTGATTTTTATGATTTACTTTAAATAACAGTTCACTCATATTATTTACATTATCTACTTTATTTGTATATGCATAATTAAAATCTTCTGCATATAGCCCTATACTTCTAATAACGTTTTTTAATTTATTTGTTAAAATACTAAGCTCACCATTTGATTCAAAACTTTTTTTATTAGTCCTATCTATAAATTGTTTAAAATCTTCTAATATGTTTTTATCTTGATGCACAATCATATTTTCTAGATAATATTTTTTTGAAGGAATATTTTTATATTCCATATATTTTACAAAATAATATATTGAAATTATTAATAATATTATTACTAATAATATGACTGGTATTATTTTTTTAAAATACTGTTTTCTTTGTTGTATTTTATAACTATTTTTATTTACTTTATCAACTCCAAAAAGTTCTTCTTCATACATAACATTTATCCCTTATATTTTTCTTTTGTCCTCATACATTGCATATTTTTATATTTCTTCTGCTAAGCGTTTATCACTTAATATATGAAAGTGTGTGTGAAATACAGTTTGCCCTGCACCTTGACCACAATTATTTATAATTCTGTAACTTTCTAAATTTAATTCTTTTGCCGCTTTTACAATACATTGCATAATATTACTTAATTCATTCATATTCATTTCTGTAATATTTTTAGTATGTTTTTTAGGTATTATTAAATAATGTTTTTCTGCTTCTTGTTTTAATGGAACAATACCTATTACAAATTCATCTTCATATACCTTTGTTGAAGGTAATTTACCTTGCAAAATTTTACAAAAAACACAATCACCCATATTCACTCCTTTATTCTAAAATAGCTTTTATTCTTCTTACACCTTTTGAAGAAGCTGATTCTTTAACTATTTTAAATTTACCTAATTCTTTTGTATTTTTAACATGTGGCCCACCACACATTTCTAAACTAAAATCACCTATTTTATATACAAATACTTTATCTTGATATTTATTTTCAAAAAGTCCTATTGCATTTTGTTTTTTTGCTTCTTCTAATGTCATTTCTATTTTTTTTACTTCAAGTGCTTCATTTATTTTTTTATTTACTAGATCTTCTATTTCTTTTAATTTACTATCTTCTACTTTTTCTGGATAAGAAAAATCAAAACGTAATCTTTCTTCAGTTATATTTGATCCTTTTTGATAAACATCATCACCTAAAATTTTTCTTAATGCACTATGTAATAAATGTGTTGCAGTATGGTATTTTATGGTATTTTCGTTTGTATCAGCTAATCCACCTTTAAATTTTTTATCTGCAGACATTTTAGATTTTTCTTGATGTGCTTTAAATAATTCATCAAAAGATTTAGTATCTAATATTACATCTTTTTCTGAAATTAATTCCTTAGATATTTCAATTGGTAATCCATATCTTTCAAATAGCATAAATAAATCTTCTCCATTAATTATAACTTTACCATCTAAAGCATTTTTTATTAAATAATTTTGTTTTTTCTCTATTAATTTATTTAATTCTTTTTCACCTTGAATTAATGTTTTAAAAAATTTATCTTTTTCTTGTAAAAAAATATTAATAATATTTTCAGAATTTTTGCCAATCTCGTCATATAATTCTTTCGAAGTATCTATACTAACTTCTAATATATCTTTAATCTTATCTTGATTAATTTCTAATTTATGAATATGTCTTAATGCTCTTCTTATTAATCTCCTTAATATATAGCCTTGATCTGTATTTTTTGGCCTTCCACCATCAGCAATTATTATACTTGAAGATCTTAAATGGTCTGTTATTATTCTCATACTTTGTATATTATCTTTTTGATTAGTACTTGCAAGTTCTATTAATTTATCTATAACTGGTTTAAATATTTCTAATTCAAATGGAGTTTGTTTATTTTCCATAATCATTGTTATTCTTTCAAGTCCCATACCTGTATCTACATTTTTTTGTGCTAATTTTGTATATTTTCCATCTTTTTTAAAATATTCCATAAATACATTATTCCAAATTTCAACATATTTACCACAATCACAAGATGGATTACAATTTTCTGAACATTTAGATTTACCTGTATCAAAAAAGATTTCAGTATCTGGTCCACATGGTCCTTCTTCACCAGCAATCCACCAATTTTCTTTTTTGTTAAAAAAATATATTCTTTCATTAGGTATCCCTAATTTATTCCAAACATTTGCAGAAACTTCATCTCGTGGAGCATCGCTATCTCCTTCAAAACAAGTGACTGAAATTCTATCCATTGGTAATTTTAATTCATCTTTTAAAAAATTATAACTTAATGTAATTGATTCTTCTTTAAAATATGCTCCTAATGACCAGTTACCAAGCATTTCGAAAAATGTTAAATGTCTATTATCTCCTACTTCATCTATATCTACTGTTCTAACACATTTTTGGTAATCTACTAATTTATCTCCTTTAGGATGTTTTTCACCTAATAAATATGGTACAAATTGTTGCATACCTGCTGTTGTAAAAAGAACAGATGAATCGCCATCAGGTAATACTGATGCTGATTCAACTTGTTTATGTCCATTTTTTATAAAGTAATTTATATATTTTTCTCTTATTTCTTTTGCTTTCATTTTCCCTCTTTTTTCATTAATTATTATATAATATATTAGATAAAATAACAAAATAAAGTATTATTATTTTTTAAAAATATCATAAAAATTTTTAAATTCATATCCGTTATTTTTTAGTAGTTCTATCATTTTTTTTGTTACTTCCACTGTATGAATTTTATATTTAGTATCATGTTGTAACACTATATTTGTTTTATTCCAATCCATTGTATTTTGAAATTCCTGTAACTGTGTTTCTATTGTATTATGTCCTGCTGCATCTCCAGTAAGTACATTCCAATTTACAATAGCTATATCTTTACTTATCATTAAAGCTTTTGCTTCTTGTTTTATTTTATGATAATAACCTCCCCATGAACCACCAGGGAATCTAAATAAATATGAATTATATTCTTCTCCTAAAATATCTTTAAGTACCCTTTCACATTGTAAATATTCTTCATATACTTTATCTTTATTTACATATATTTGTTTATAATCATGTGTGTAACTATGATTTGCTATATAATGTCCATCATCATATATTTTTTTAATTATTTCTGGTTCTTTTTGTGCTTGCTGTCCTATTACAAAAAATGTTGCTTTTACATTTTCTGTTTTTAATAATTCTAATAATGTTAATTTTACTTCTTTAGATGGTACATCATAAAATGTTAAATACACATCTTTTTTATCTTGAAAATATAAATTTGATACCTTATCATGTGCTTTTTCAATTTTTTGAGGATATATTTTTGGTATTTCCTCTTTTATTTTTTCTTCTTTTTGTTCTGTTTTTTCTATTTGTTCTTCTTTTCTTAAATTATGACTAATTTGCTTATTATGTTTGTCTGATTTAAAAAACATAATATATAAAGTAAATATAACTAGTACTGTAAATACAGGTAATAAACAAATAATAATTTTTTTAATGTTCTTTTTTTGTGGTACGTATGGGACTATCATTGTTACTGAATATGGAGAAATATATTCATTTATATAATCATTACTGTTATCCATCTCTTACCTTTCTATTTTATTTAATAATTCATTTATACACAAAGGATTAAAATCTATATAATCCCCAGATATTAAACTTAAATATACATCATTATAGTATGTATCTGTTATTGCTTTTTTATGTGTCATACCGTGTAAATGTCCATAAAAACATATTTTTGTATTTATACTTTTCATTAATTCAATATAATCACATTTTTTGATTTCTTCTTCATCTTCTAATTTATTTTGCTTAATTATAGCTTGTTTTTCATTTTCTTGTATATATGGTGGGTAATGCATTATACAAATATTCACTTTTGCTTTATCTTTAATATCTTCAATTGATTGACTTAATCTTAAATATTCTCTTCTAATATTTGTAAATTCTTCAGGTTTATTAAATTGCCAACCTCTTGTCCCATAAAAATTTATGCCTTCTACTTCAAAAGCATTATTATACATAAATTGAATCTTATCTAAATTCATTTCATTACAAAATGCTTTCATCTTTGTTAAACTATTCCACCAATAATCGTGATTCCCTTTTGTTAATATTTTTTTACCTGGTAAATCATTTAAAAATTTTAAATCAACATATGCTTCTTCTAGTGTCATTGCCCAAGAAATATCTCCAGCTATAAATACTGTATCTTCATCTGTAATTTTTTTTATCCAATTTTCTTTTAATTTATCTACATAATTTTCCCATTTAGCTCCAAATATATCCATAGGTTTATCTACAGAAAAAGATAAATGAGTATCGCCTAATATATATATCAAATTTTATTCCCTTCTATTTTTCATTTATTTTTAAGTTTGGTTTTGCATTTAATGCTAAATCTGCAAAGTTATTTTCTATATAATTAAAATATCCTTGTGATGCAATCATAGCTGCATTATCTGTACAATATACAAATTCTGGGAAATATACAAAAATGTTGTCATCTCTTAATTTTGCGAAACTTTCCCTTATATATGAATTAGCACTAACTCCACCTGATATTGCAACTGTATTTAAATTTAATTGTGTTAATGCTTTTTTTACATTTTCAATTAATATTTCTGTAACAGTTTTTTCAAAACTCATACAAAGATCTGCAGGTACTATATCTTTTTTATTATGATTTAAATTAATTATATGTGTTTTTATTCCACTAAAACTAAAATCTAAATTATCCATTTTAGGTTTTGGAATAATAATATTAGCTATACCTTCTTTAGCGAGTTTATCTACTTTTGGTCCACCAGGATACCCAAGCCCTATAACTCTTGCTATTTTATCAAAAGCTTCACCAACAGCATCATCTCTTGTTTTAGCGATAACTTCATATTCTGTATAACTTTTAACATGTACTAAATGTGTATGTCCACCTGATACTATTAAAGCTAAATATGGCGGTTCTAATTTTTTATGTGTTAAATAATTTCCTGCAATATGCCCTGCTAAATGATTAACTGGTACCAATTTTATATTATTTGCATAAGCTAAAGATTTTGCAAAAGATACACCAACTAATAAAGCTCCTACAAGACCTGGTCCTTTTGTTACAGCTATACCATCTATTTTATCTAAAGTTATATTAGCTTTTTCTAAAGCTTCTTCTACTACAAAAGATATCGCTTCTACATGCATTCTTGAAGCTATCTCTGGTACAACACCACCATATTTTTTATGTTCTTCAATTTGTGAATTTATCACTAAAGATAATACTTCTCTACCATTTTTAACAACAGATGCTGAAGTTTCGTCACAACTTGATTCAATTCCTAATATATATATATCATTTTTTTCTTTCATTTCTACCTCAATATTTTTTAAATTATATCACAAAAATTAACATTTTTTAATATTTTTGACTTATTATTTATTTATATAATATAATTATGTCGACTAATTATATTGTATAAATAAGAAAATGTATTTCTTATGAATTTAAAACACGGAGGTTTTTTTATATGACAAACTTAAACACAAGCTCACAAAAAATGCACTTAAATCACTATCTAGGTACACAAACTAATGTATCTAGTTTTATAACAGCTTTGATTATGAAATTAAAGAATATAAAAAAAGCACATAACGATTTGTATGTAACAATACATATTTCATCTTATAATAATTCATTTGATGAAAAAGTTCTTCAGTTTGATACAAGAAAAAACGAAAACTATCACGTATTGATTGGTAGATTACAATCAATTTTCCAATATTCATATGTTGATGTTTTCAATATTAGAGTGATTTGGAATTATAATTATTCCAATGAAGAACAATTTTTTAAAGTTATTAATAAAAAAATACAAAATATGTATTAAATATAATTTTAAAAAATAACACTTCACAATTTAAAAATAATAATAACCTAATATATACTACTAGTTTCATAAGTAGATTTTAGGTTATTATTTTTATTTATTATATTTATTTTATATCTGTTAATAATTCTTTTGGTGATTTACGAATAATATTTATTGTAGATATTAATAATGATATTAAAAGAATTATAGACATAAATATTACTACA
>CAUUHK010000017.1:0-11257 GCA_963545005.1 uncultured Eubacteriales bacterium
TGCTCAAAAAAATTAAAAAAAGTATTTAAATTATATATTTCTTCTTTTGTTAATAAATTACTATATATTTTTTTCTTAATATCATTCTTTTTAATATAATAATAATTCTCATCAAATATAATTTTATATAATTCGTTAAAATCAACATAATTATCATTATATATTCTAATATATTTAATAACTTCTAAAATCAATTGCTCTACCTTATCTAACCAATAGCTTTCACTTGTTTCAGGACTAAATAACTTTAATACTGTTTTTAACCTATCTGCTAATACATGAGGTTTTAAATTTTCTTTATCTAATGGATTGTATTTTTCTTCCATACTCAAATCAATTTTTATAATATCTTTTTCTCTTTTGTATTTTTTAGATATTTCAAATACTTTATCAAATAAATTTCCTTTAACATCTAATATAAGAAAAGCTATTTTTTCATCATCATTTTTATATTTATATTTTATTAATGTTTCTAACATTGGATATATCGCTGCTTGTGTTTTACCTGTACCAATACTTCCAGTTATTAAAATATTCTGAAAAATTCCTTTATCTTTAATTGCAAAAACTTCATTATTTTTATTTAAACCTAAAATTAAATTTATATCATTATCACTGATTTTATTTTCTTTTTTTATATTCTTTTTTTTCATTAAATTTTTCATTAATTCGTTATTAATGATTTTTGAATATTTCATATAATATGTATACAAAAGAATAAATATATTTACATAAAAAATAACAATCCATAATTCTTTTATTTTAAATAACAAATTATTTTCATTGTTTATTTCTATTTTTTTAAATGATAAATCTAGAATAATTTTATTCATTTTAAAAATATCTTTAAAATATATTATTGATAAAAAAAATATAATTGAATATATAAAAAATCGTAATATTAAATATTTAAAATATTTATTTTTCTTCATATATGTTTTCTGAAAGTGTTTTAATATTTAGTTTTTTACCTTGTATATTACCAAATAAAATATATTCAATAATTGAATAAATAAAGATTATAAAGAATATAAGATTAAAAATAAAAACTAGAAAAAATAATTTTACCTTCATTTTCCTCCTTTTTGTAGTAAGCAATATATATGAATTTAAAATATTTGTCTAGTCTTTTGATTTATTTTATTTTTTATGTCAATTTTAATATTTATATCTTTTATTTTATCCAATATTATGTTATATTAAAATATATGTCCTCGTAGCTCAGTTGGATAGAGCGCGGACCTCCTAAGTCCGGTCTTGCAGTGGTTCAATTCCACTCGGGGATACCAAAAAAAAAAAAAACACAATACTTTATAAAATTGTGTTTTTTTTAATACCAATGATGCGTATTCCAAAAATTTAATGCACCATCTATACTTTTATATCTTGATACCATATAATCATACATCCATCTTAATTGTGTTTCTGGATTTGTTCTCCAATCTGAACCGTGTGATGCCATTTTGCTTCCTGGTAAAGCTTGTGGTAAACCATATGCTCCTGAACTTTTATTAGTTGCATTAGTATTCCAAGTAGATTCTCTATTGATAATACTTGCCCAACCATCTCTTTCTCGTGCACTTAACCCTTTTTCATCACATATTTTATTAAAAGCCTCTTGTGCAGCTCCTCTAGGAATATTAACAGATCTTGCTGTATATTTAGGAGATAATTGTACTATTTTACTTATAGGCTCTTTTATTACTTTTTCTTCTATTTTTTCTCTATTTATACATTGATCATTTTTATAAATACTTCTATATTTTATTTCTTTTACTCCATTTTGACCAATTTGAACTATCCTATTTGTAGTATTTTCTTCAGTATATCCATCAGCAGCTCTTGTAATTGTTTCATATGGAATTTCAATTGTTTCAACTTCTATTTTTTCAACTATGTTTTTATAGTTTTCATAAATATCCATGTTTTTAATATTTAATACTGTAATTTTCTTCTCATTTGCTGTATTAGAAGCATTTTCTTTTTCTATTATATTAATCAAATTATATTCTTCATAATTATACAATTTTATATCTTCATTAGATAATAAAACTATATTATTACTTTTAAGAATTTTATACGGATCTTTTTCATAACTAGATATAGTTATTTCAGTTCCATCTCGAAATTTTACTTTTATAGGTTTTATATTTTGTTTACTAGCAAATACTGCATAGCTCAGCATGAATATAAAAACTAAAACAAGTAAAATAATTCGTTTTAATGAATTACTCATTTAAACATTATCCTCCAAGTATAATAATATATTAAATATAAAAAATTAATTTGTCAATAAATTTGTATTTTACACTTTATATATTTTAGAAATAAACAAAATGTTTGTTTTTGTAATAAAAATTAAATATATTTTTTACATAAAAAATTTTTTTAAAAAATTATAAAAGTATTTATTTTTCTTTTAAAATAAATACTTTCCGCATTTTTCATCTTGACTTTCACTAGTTTTCTTTATATTATATTTGTAATAATTCAAAGAAAGGCAATATTATGGAAGAGAAAGAAAAATTACTAGAAGATGTTAAACTTTTTTGTAAAAATGAATTTATTGATTTTATATATTCGATGCTTATAGAGCCACTACAAATTTTATCTTATGAAGATAATAATATAATTTTAGTGTCTCCATCAGATGCACAAAAAACTATGATTACTAGTGAGCATTTAGAATTTTTAACAAATACTTTTTCTCTTCTAACAAAGAAAAAAATTAATTTAATTATAATAGATGAAAAAGAAAGAGAACATTATGAAAATATAAAAAATGATGCAGAAGAAGCAAATAAGAATTTTCCACAATATGATATAACAAATTTAAATCCAAATTATACATTAGATAAATTTGTTGTTGGTGAAAGTAACAAATTAGCTTATGCAACTGCACAAGCTGTTGTATCACCATCTGATAAAAATCAGACTATATCATATAATCCATTATTTATATATGGTGGTCCTGGTTTAGGAAAAACACATTTAATGCATGGAATTGGTAATTCTCTTTATTTACAAAATAATTCATTAAAAATTATTTATGTTACAGCTGAACAATTTTTAAATGAATTAGTTACATCTATAAAAGAAAAAAGTCAAAAATCTGAAATCTTTAGAAAAAAATATAGAAATATAGATGTTTTTATAATGGATGACGTACAATTTTTATCTGGCAAAGAAGCTGCGCAATTAGAATTATATAATACTTTTAATGAATTATATCAAAACAAAAAAAGAATAATTTTATCTGCAGATAAACCACCTAAGGATATCCCTATATTAGAAGAAAGATTAAAATCAAGATTTAATTGGGGTATTATTGTAGATATTTCAAGACCAGATTATGAAACTAGACTTGCTATATTAAGAAAAAAAAGTGAAGAAAAAAATATTATTATAGATAATCATATTTTGGCCATTATTGCAGAAAAAATTAATACTAATATAAGAGATTTAGAAGGTGTATTAAATAAGGTTATAGTGATTTCATCTTTAACGAAAACACCAATAACAATTGATATTGTGGAAAAAGCTATTAACGAAATTGCTATACAAAAGGAACAAGAATTAACACCTGAACATATAATTAATGTTGTAGCTAATTATTTTAATGTTAATAATAAAGATATTTTATCTTCAAAAAAATCAAGTAATATAGTTTTTCCACGTCAAATTGCTATGTACTTATGTCGTAATGTATTAAATTTACCATATCAAAAGATTAGTGCTTTATTTAATAAAAAAGATCATACTACAGTAATGCATGCTGAACAAAAAATAGAAAAAGATATTCAAGTAAATAATCAAACTAAACTAATTGTGGAAAGTGTGGAAAACATTTTAAAAAACTCAAATTCACTTTAAATATCAATGTTTTTTAAAACAAAATTTATAAAAATTTTATCATTTATTTTTATAAATTATTAAAAAATCAATGTTTTTTTATCCACAATTTTAATGTGGATTGAGTGTGACTAATTTATAAAAATGGTGGATAAAAAAAATTTTGTGGATAATGTGAATAACTTAAAATTTCATGCACATAGTTTTCCACATAAAATTTTATTAGATTTTAAATATATAAAATATCTTTTCCACAATTACACATTGCCTACTACTACTACTACTAAATTTACGTAAGAAAAAATAAATAAATAAAAAATTTTTCAAAAAAAATTAAAGGAGAAAAAATGAAAATAACTATAGATAAATTATCATTTATTAAAGCAATAAATTATGTATCTAATAGATCATTTATTAGAACAACAATGCCTATATTAGAAGGTATATTAATAGAAGCTAAAAATAATAATATAATTTTAACAACAAATGATTTTGAATTAGGGATTGAATGCACAATACCATGTGATAATGTGGAAGAAGGTAAAGTTTTAGTACATTCAAATACTTTTTCAGAAATAATTAAAAGATTACCAGATAGTGATATAAATTTAACAACAAATGAAAATGGAATGTTATGTATTGAATGTGAAGGTTCAGAGTATAAACTAGCAACATTAGATACAGAAGAGTTTCCTAAAATAGAAGATATTCAACCAGAACAATCATTACAAGTAGAACAAAAAATACTAAAAAGTATGATTAAACAAACATCATTTGCAGTTGGTGTAGATGAAAGTAAAAAAATATACACAGGTTGCTTATTGGAGGCAAAAGATAATGTATTACATATGGTTGCAATTGATGGATTTAGATTAGCTATAAAGAAATGTACAATTATGTCAAATGATGAGGTTAAAGTAGTTATACCTGGTAAATCTTTAAATGAAATTTCTAAGATATTAGAAGATAATTTTGAACCTGTTAAAATAGGTATAAATAATAATAGAGCAATTTTTGAATTTAATAATTGTAGAATTACAACAAATATATTAGAAGGTAATTTTATGGAATTTAGAAGTATTATTTCTTCTAAATACGATACAAAAATAAAAATTAACAAACATTTGTTATTTAATTCATTAGATAGAATTTCATTTGTATCATCATCATCACAATTTAAAGAGAAGAAACAACCTATAATGTTTAATATAAATATAGGAAAAGTAACATTATCATCAAATAGTAGTGTTGGTACAGCTAAAGAAGATATTTATGTAGAAACTGAAGGACAAGAAAGTGCTATAAAATATAATCCAAAATATTTTATTGAAGCTTTAAGAAATATTGAAGATGAAGAAATAATAATAACATTTGCAGGAAATACAGCACCTACAATAATTAAATCAGCTGTAGAAGAAGATTCAAATTATATTTATGTTATACTTCCAATGAGAGCATAAATATATAAAATTATGTAAAAAAGTTATGTATATAAAAAAAGTAGAATTAGTTAATTTTAGAAACTATGATAAAAAAATAGTGGAATTTAATAAAGATATAAATGTAATATATGGTAATAATGCAGTTGGTAAAACAAATATATTAGAAGCCATATATTTAACTTCATATGGGCAAAGTTTTAGAGCTAATAAAGATATAGAAATATTAAAATTTGAGCAAGAGTATGCTAATATAATAATTACTTTTTATAAAAATGGAAGAATGCAAGAAATGAGTTTTGCATATGATAAAGGTAAGAATAAGAAAATTTTTAAATTAAATGATATTATTCTTAAAAGGGTTAGTGATGTTTTTGGTAAAATAAATACTGTAATATTTAAGCCAGATGATATTGATTTAATAAACAGAGGTCCAGATATACGGAGAAAATATATAGATAATTTTATTGGTACATTAAGTAGTACATATATAAGAAGTTTATATAATTATCATAAATTGTTAAATGATAGAAATATTTTTTTAAAAGAGAATGTTCAAAAATATTTAACAGATAGAAATAGTGTAGATTTAATAAATTTAGAAATATTGAATGAACAATTATCAACATATGCCCAAGAAATTGTGGATTTTAGAAAAAAATATATAAGCAAATTATCTGAAAAAGCTAAAGAAATACATAAATTAAATTGTATTTGTGGATTAGAAAATTTAAAAATAGAATATATTCCAAATATAAAAGATAAAAATGATTTTTTAGAGAAATTAAAAAGAAGAGAAAAGGATGATTTTATACGTGGAAGTACATATTTTGGAGTACAGAGAGATAATATAGATTTAAAAATAAATGGTAATTCACTATGTAATTATGGTTCACAAGGACAAAAAAAATCATCTATATTAAGTTTAAAAATTGCAGAATTAAATATTTTTAAAGAAGAATTAAATGATGATCCAGTTTTTTTATTAGATGATTTAATGTCAGAATTAGATAGTTTCAGAAGAATAAATTTCATAAATTCATTAGAAAATATACAAGTTATTATAACATCAACTGAAAAAAAAGAGTTTAATGATAGAGAAAATACTTTTATAGAAATAACATAAAAGAAATGGAATGAAAAATTATTGTATTTAGTGTATAATATAAATAATGGAGGAAAAATGGAAAAAGTTAATCACGAATATGGAGCAGATCAAATCCAAGTACTAGAAGGATTAGAAGCTGTTAGAAAAAGACCTGGTATGTATATAGGTTCAACTACTGCTAGAGGTTTACATCATTTAGTATATGAGATAGTAGATAATAGTGTTGATGAAGCTTTAGCTGGATATTGTACAGATATTAAAGTAACTATTGAAAAAGGTGATATTATAAGAGTTGAAGATAATGGTCGTGGTATTCCTATTGGAATACATGCAAAAACAGGTTTATCAGCTGCTGAAACAGTTTATACTGTATTACATGCAGGTGGAAAATTTGGAGGAGATAGTGGATATAAAGTTTCTGGTGGTTTACATGGTGTAGGTGCATCAGTTGTTAATGCTTTATCTATATGGACAGAGGTTCAAATTAAAAGAGAAGGCGGTATATATCAATTAAAATTTGATCATGGAAAAACAGTTCAAAAGTTAACTAAAATAGGTGAAACAAAGGAAACAGGTACAACTGTAAGATTTTTGCCAGATGATACAATTTTTGATACTACAACATTTAATTTTGATACATTAGAAATTAAACTTAGAGAAATTGCTTTTTTAACAAAAGGATTGAATATAATATTAAGAGATGAAAGAGATGAAAATAATATACAAGAAGTTAAACATTGTTATGAAGGTGGTTTAAATTCATTTGTTGAGTTTTTAAATAAATCAAAAGAACCTCTACATTCACCTCCAATTTATATTTCAAAAGAAGTAAATGAAATACCAATTGAAATAGCAATACAATATACTACATCTTATTCAGAGAATATATTAAGTTTTGTTAATAACATTAATACAATAGAAGGTGGAACACATTTAGAAGGATTTAAAAGAGCTTTAACTAAAACATTAAATGATTATGCCAGAGAAAAAAATTTAATTAAAGAAAAAGACTTAAGTTTAACAGGAGATGATTTAAGAGAAGGTATTACTGGTATTATTTCAGTTAAATTAAAAAATCCGCAATTTGAAGGACAAACAAAAACAAAATTAGGTAATGGAGAAGCTTTAACAGCTGTAAATAAAGTTGTAAGTGATGAATTAGCAGCATTCCTAGAAGAAAATCCTAATATTGCAACAACCATACTTAAAAAAAGTTTAGATGCAGCAAGAGCTAGAAATGCAGCAAGAAAAGCTAGAGATTTAGCTAGAAGAAAAACTTCCTTAGATAGTATGACATTACCTGGAAAATTAGCAGATTGTATTCAAAAAGAAGCTGAAGGTGCAGAATTATTTATAGTCGAGGGAGATTCAGCGGCTGGTACTGCAAAAAGTGGTAGAGATAGAAGAAATCAAGCTATACTTGCATTATGGGGGAAAATGTTAAATGTTGAAAAAGCAAGATTGGATAAAATTATAGGTAATGATAAATTACAACCTGTTATTCAATCAGTAGGGGCAGGTGTCGGTAAAGATTTTGATATTACAAAAATTAGATATTCAAAAATCATAATTATGGCCGATGCTGATGTTGATGGTGAACATATTAGAACATTATTATTAACATTTTTCTATAGATATATGAGACCTTTAGTTGAAAACGGTAATGTATATTTAGCACAACCTCCATTATATAAAGTAACAAAAAAAGGTTTTATTGAAAAATATTGTTATTCAGATAAAGAATTGCAAGAAGTTTTATCTATATTACCAGAAGATATTAAAGATAAAGTAGATATTCAAAGATATAAAGGTCTTGGTGAAATGGATGCAATTCAATTGTGGGAAACAACTATGAATCCAGAACAAAGATTATTAGTTCAAGTCCAAATGGAAGATGCTGCATATGAAGATGAAGTATTTTCAACATTAATGGGTGATGAAGTAGAACCAAGAAGAGATTTTATTGTTAAATATGCAAAACTTGCTACTAATATAGATGTTTAATTTAAAATAAAAAAATTAGAAGATAAAAAAATAATAGTTATTAAAATATAACTATTATTTTTATTTTATTTTACATAAACAAAATAAAAAAAAATTTGATTGACAAAAAAATATATAGTGATAAAATGCATATACTAAAAAAGAAAGGAGATTTATGAAATATATAAATTCGTATATAGATATTGTTGATGTATCTGATGAATTTATTATTACTAAAGATAAATATATCAGTTTGATAAAAGTTGAACCCATTAATTTTGAGTTAAAATCAAACCTTGAAAAACAAAGTATCATTATGAATTTCGAAAACTTTATTAATTTATTAAATTCAAATATTCAAATCCTTATATTCAAACAAAAACAAGATTTAAATTCTCATATTTCAAATATAATAAAAAATAAAAATATTGATGATTATATTCTAAATAATGAATTATATAATGATTACATTGATTTAATTCAAAGTGAAATCTTAAAAGATAATGTAATAACAATAGAATATTATATTGTTATTTCTGATTATAAAACATCAGGTATAGAAAATATTAAAATAAATACAAACAACATTATTAAAAATTTAAGAAAGTGTGGAAACAAGGTATTTAATACTGATAAACAAAAAAAAATTCAATTACTTAAAAATATATTTTAAAGGAGGAAAGTATAGAAAAAATTAGTGAGCTAGATTATTTACTACCGGGAGCTATAGATTTTAATAATCCAAGATATATATGTATGGATCATAAAAAGTATACTGGAATCTTCATTATTGAATATGCTAATGAATATACAGATTTAGTACTAAAAAAAATAATATCTTCTAAAATAAATTCTTATATATCAATTTTTATTGAAAAAAAAGATAAATATAAAGCTATAAGAGATATAACAAATTTCATAGGTAGTTCAAATGTAAATAAAAACGAAAGTTTATCTCAAATAGATATGATTTCATACGTATCAGATGATGCACGATATATAAGAAAAAAGCTACAAATAGATAATAAAGAATTATTTGATATTAATGTATATATAAGTGTTTATGCAAATAGTATAGATAAATTAGAAGGAGATATAAATACATTACAAAACATCTGTACAACAAATGACATTATTACTAAAAGAGCTACATTTAGGCAAAAAGATATTTTTACTACTATTTTACCAATAAATGAAAATCCAAGTATACTGAAAGAAGTATCTAGAAGAAATATTCTATCAGATACATTGTCATATTTTTATCCATTCATTTCTAATGATATATACGATAAAAAAGGTATATTGTATGGAAAAAATATTAATGAAAATAATTTAGTTATTATAGATAAATTTGATAGAAAAAAATATAAAAATGGGAATATGTGTATTTTTGGTGCTTCAGGAAGTGGTAAATCATATTATACAAAACTACAAATTATAAGGGAACGTTTATTAAATAGATATCAATATGTAATTGATCCAGAAAATGAATATAATGATATTATTAATGAGTTACAAGGAGAATATATTAATTTTGGATGTAATAAATATATAAATGTTTTTGATTTAAAGGTTATTAATTTAGATTTATTACATGAAAAAATAAATAGAAAGATTGAAAGTTTAAAACCATTATTTATAGAAATATTTGAAAATATAAAAAGTGATGAATATTTATTGTTTGAAAAATTATTGAAAGAATTATATATTGCTAAAAAAAATATAAATTTAGAAAGTGAAATAATCTTTGAAGATGTATTTAATATAATAAGTAAAAATGAAAAATTAAAAAAATATACTATATATTTAGAAAAATTTATTTCAGGGTCACTTTCTTTTTGTAATAAATATACTAATATAAAATCAGATAATAAATTAATAGGAATAAACACATCTAATATATCAGATGAAAATATAAAATATATAATATTTATATTTTTAAATTTTTTCTGGGAGGAAATTAAAGATAAAGAAAACATGAATAAAGAAAAAATTATATATATTGATGAAATTTGGAAATTAATGAACAATAATAAGAAAGAATATATAACAAAATATATATATGATATCTTCAAAACTATAAGAAAATATAATGCTTGTGCTGTAGCAATTACTCAAGATATTACTGATATATTCTCATTTAATGCTGGAAATTTTGGTACTAGTATATTAAATAATTCTTCAATTAAGGCAATATTTTCTATTAATGATGATAACATAAAAAAGATATCAGAATATATTTATATAACAGAAAATGAAAAAATTGAAATAAGAGGTTTAAATAAAGGTGAATGTATATTAATGCTTGATAATAATAACATTAAGCTTAATGTCATTTCTTCAAATACAGAAAAAAATATTTTAAAAGGTGATAAATAATATGAAATATATATTGTTAGGAACAAATGCAGATATTAATTTTATAAATACTCCTGAGTTAGATAAAAGAATTATTAAAATATATTATAGAGAAGCTATTATATATTATATAAGGAAAAATAAAGAAAATATTGCAGCAATTGTAGTAGAAGAGGAACTAAATGGTGAAATAGAATTATTTGATTTGATAAAAATGTTAACAATGGAAATAAGAAAAGAAAAAATGCATATCATATTAAAAGAAAATAATAAGTATTATATAAATAGACTTAAATATATGAACATAGATAATGTATATATAAAATATTATGTTAACTATATCAAATTATTTAATGAAATTTTAAATGAAGATAACTTATTAAAAGAACAAAATGAATATGAAATAAATAAATTTAAAGAAATGTATATAGATTGTAAAAAAGAAACAAATGTATATGAAAAAATAAAATTATATATTAAGAATACATTTAATAAATATATTCAAAATAGAAATATA
>CAUUHK010000018.1:0-10856 GCA_963545005.1 uncultured Eubacteriales bacterium
ACAATATAAAATAGATAAAGGTAATGTTGAAATAAAATTCTTATCAAAAGCTAATGAAAATTATTCTTTAAGAAAAACTGAAATATCACTTCCAGAAGATATAAAAACACAAATTAAGAATAAAATTGAATCATTTAATTTAACTTTAATGAAAGATGGGAAGTTAATTGATGAAATAGGAAATATGGAAGTTAAAATTAAATTAGATAATACAAAAAATATAGAGAATATGTATATTTTAGTAAATAATAAATTATCTAAAATTGAATATGAAGTAACTAGTGATGAATATGTAACAATTAAAGTAAACAAATTAGGAAACTTTATAATTGAATATAAAAAAGATAATAAAAATAAAATAAATTATATTTTACCTATAATATGTATAGCATTGCTGGTAGGTATAACAACATATATAATTGTATATAAAAAGAATAATAAAAAATAAAATTAGTTTTAAATAATAATGATCACATATAATTGTATTAACATTAATATGTGGTCATATTTTTTTTTATAATAATTAAAAATGCTAAAAAAATGATATAGATAAAAATATATTCCTATGATAAAATTGAAATAATTAAGGAGTAAAGATGCCATTTACTATTGAACAACAACAAGCGATAGATGAAAAAGGAGAAATTTTAGTAGCAGCAGCTGCTGGTTCTGGTAAAACTTCAGTTTTAGTTGAAAGAGCTATAAAAAAAATAATTGATGAAAAAATAAATATTGATGAAATATTAATTGTAACTTTTACAAATGCAGCAGCAACTGAAATGAAAGAAAGAATATTAGAAGCTATCTATGAAAAATTAGAAAAAGATAAAAATAATTCTCATTTAAAAAATCAATTAATGAAAATTTCAAATGCAAATATTTCTACTTTGCATTCATTTTGTTTTAATTTAATTAAAGAATATACATTTAAGTTAGGATTACAAATAAATATTAGTATAGGAAAAGCAGATAATATTAATATATTAAAACAAGAAGCAATAGATGAAATTTTCGAAGAAGAATATGAAAAAGGTAACGAAGAATTTTTAAAATATATTAGAGATTTTGCAAGTTATAAAGATGATAAAGAAGCAAAAAATAATGTTATAAAAGTATTTGATTTTTTAGATAAAGTACCTTTTATAGATATATTTAAAAATAAAATAGATAAATATTTAAATATAGAATTTACAGATTATTCTGAAACAATTTTAGGTAAGTTATTTATAGAAAATTTAAAATTGGAATTAAATGAAAATATTAAAGTTATTGAAAATAAAATATCTTCTATAGACGATATAACAAAAGTATATTTAGAAAAACAAATTCAAATACTTAATGAAGATATTAATAATATAAAAAATATTATTAATATAGATAAATGGGAAGATATATATGAAATAATAAAAAACATAGAATACAAAAAATGGACATCAAGTATACCAAAAGGCGTTGTGCTCAATGATGAACAAATTATAGAGAGTTTAAAAAAAGTCAGAGATGCATATAAAAAAAATATGGAAAAAATTCAAAAAAAAATATATTCAAATAATGATGAAATAAAAGAAGAACTAATATATATTAAAAATATAAAAAATATAATATTTGAATTAGAAGAAAAGGTAAGAACAAGATATATAGAAAAGAAAAAAGAAAAAAATATATTAGATTTCTCAGATCTAGAAAGATATGCATTAACATTATTAGTAGATAGAGATGAAAAAGGTAATATAAGAAAAAGTCAAATTGCAGAAATATTAACTAAAAAATTTAAAGAAATACAAATAGATGAATATCAAGATATAAATACAATGCAAGAATATATTTTAAGTTCAGTATCTAATTTAAATAAATTTCAAGTTGGAGATATAAAACAAAGTATATATAAATTTAGAAACACAAGACCACAATTATTTTTAGATAAATATAATACATATGGAAATGGAGAAAAAACTAAAAAAATAAAATTATTTAAAAATTTTAGAAGTAGAAAAGAAGTTTTAAATTTTGTAAATGAAATTTTTAAAAATATAATGAATATAGGTGAAATAAATTATGATGAATCAGAATATTTAAATTATGGGTTTAATTATGATGAATCATTAGAAAAATTTAAACCAGAAATTATTTTTGTAAAAAAAGAAAATATTAATAATTTAAGTGAAGAAAATGAAGAATTAGAAATTTTATCTGAAGAATATGATGATGATGTAATAGATGAACTTAATAATTTAGAAGTTATTCATATGGAAGCTAAATGTGTAGCAGACAAAATAAAAAATATAATGCAAGACAAAGAATTTTTAGTATATGATAAATCTAAAAAGATATATAGAAATCCAGAATATAAAGATATAGTAATTTTAATGAGAGGTGTAAAAGGTAAAGCTGAAATATTAGAAAAAGAATTAATTAGTCAAAATATTTTAGCATATACAGATGTTTCTGGAAATTTTATACATTCACAAGAAGTTCAAAAAGTAATAAGTTTTTTAAAAGTACTTAATAATCCTTATGAAGATATCGAAATAGTAAGTATATTAAGATCATATTTTTTTGAATTTAATATAAATGATATAACTGAAATAATAGTTTATGCTAATAAATATATAACAGAGCAATTAAAAGAAAATATTACTTCAAAATCTGTTTATGAAAAAATAGAGTTATATCAAGAATATATTAAATTAAATGATGGAATGAAAAATATTGCAATTGAAAAAAAAATAGAAAAATTTAAAACAAAATATAATAAATTAAAAGCAAAATTTCAGTACAATTCTGTAAGTAATATTTGTTCATATATATTAAATGAATTAGGATATATTGATTATGTTTTCTTATCAAATAAAGGAAAATTAAAAAAAGCTAATTTAGAGCTATTTATAAATAAAATAATTGAATTAGAAGAAAATAATACTTCATTAAATGATATATTAGATGCTTTAACAAAAATAGAAAATATAGAAAATGCTAGTGAGTCACCAAAGATTATTTCTTCAGGTGATAATAGTGTAAAAATAATGACAATACATAAATCAAAAGGTTTAGAATATCCTATTGTATTTTTAGTAGATACAAATAAAAAAATAAATAACAGGGATTTAAATGAAAAAATGTTATTACATGAAGATTTAGGATTCGCTTTAACATATATAAATCATAATTTAGGAATATCATATAATAGTCAAATTAAAAAAATATTTAAAGAACAAATATTAGATGAAAAAATTTATGAAGAAATGCGAATATTATATGTAGCATTAACTAGAGCTAGAGAAAAATTAATTATAGTAAATACTCCATCTAAAAATAAAGGGAAAATGTTTTTAGAAGAAATAAGAAATAATGTAGAATTTAATAAATGTGAAGATGGAAAATTATTAACTGCATTTATTAAGAAAAATAGTCAATATATTGATTGGATTTTAATGAGTATAATAAATAGTAATATTGAAAGTACTGTTCTTTTTGATGAATATGTCGTTTCTGCTGAAATAATAAAAAAAATAAATAATGAAAAAGAAATAGATAAAATATTGAAGAAAGAAAAAATTCAATATTTTACTAATAAAAGTATTAAAGATGACTTAATAAAAAATATAATTTTAAATAAAATAAGTGAAGAAGAAAATAATAAAAATCAATTAGATAAAAATAGTATTAAATATAAAAATAAAATGTCTATTTCAGAAATTATTAATGAAGATAATGATAAAATAAAATATGAAAGACCAAAATTCATTTTAGAATTAGAAAAAAATAGTAATTCAAAAATGAAATTAACAGGAAAAGAAAGAGGAGATATAATTCATAAATTCATGTACAATATTCCTTTTAATAAAGAATATACAAAAAAAGAATTAGAAGAATATATAGAACATTTAGTAGAAAATGAATTAATAGATGAGATTGAAAAAAATGTAATTAGTGAAGAAAAAGAGAATATATTAGCATTTTTTAATTGTAATGAATATGAAGAAATTCTGAATGCAAAAAAAATAGAAAAAGAACGTAATTTCTTTTTAGTACTTGATATAAATGAAATAGAACATATTTTAGAAAAAAAAGAACATAGTAATAAACAAGAAATATTATTACAAGGAATTATAGATTTATACTATATTACAAAAAATGATGAAGTAATATTATTAGATTATAAAACTGATGATGTTTATTCTGAACAGAAGTTAATAGATATGTATAAAAAACAATTACAATTGTATAAAATAGCATTAGAAAAAGGTTTAAATAAGAAAGTAAAAAATGTATTTATATATTCATTTAAATTTAAAAAATATATAAATATAGAAATATAATTAAAGAGAGAATTATGGAAAAAAATAATGAAATAAGATTAAAAAAAATAAAGAAAATAAGAAATATATTAATATATTTAACAGTAATAATACTATTAATAGGAATATCATCTGGGATAGTTATAAAAAATAAAGATAAAATTATATTAAATGTATTTAATATGGCAAAAATAGAAAATCCAACAATAGAATTTCAAACAGATTTAGGAAATTTTGTTGCAGAATTATATCCAGAAAAAGCACCAAATACAGTAAAAAATATAATTCATTTAGCAAAAAACGGATATTATAATAATAAAATAATATATGGACAAGATTTATCTAGTATACATTTAGGAAGATTAGAAAATGGACAGCAAGATATACCAACATTATCTAATATAGATGAAAATATACAAAAAGGTTCAAAAGAGGATATAAAATACAGTATTAAAGGTGAATTTTTAAAAAATGGAATATATAAAAATAATTTAAAACATGAAAGATATAGTTTATCTATAGCAAGAGCTGATTATACTAAAATAATGAAAAATTTAATAAATGAAAGTTATGATTCAGGAAATTCCGAAATACTAATTATTAGAAATTTTGGTAGTACACTTGATGGAAACTATGCTTGTTTTGGCAAAATTATAAAAGGTCAGGAAGTAATAGATAATTTAGAAAAGCAAGAAATGAAAGAAGAATTAACAGATAAAAATGTGAAGGATTTAATAGGATATAAAAAAGGGATAAAAATTAAAAAAGTAATTGTAGATCAAAAAAATATGAAATATAACTTACCAGAATATATTGAATGTTTTGATTTACAAAAATATATAGTAGAAAGATTTGTTCCAAAGAATGCTACTGAAGTACAAGAAAAAAGGAGTAGATAATGAAAAAGAAATACATCTATATTTTAATAGGTATATTTTCACTTTTTATAATATTTTCACCATTAATTGAAAAAAATATATTAGATAAAAGATTTAAAAGTAGAGATACTAAATTATTAAATATTAAAATAAATGAAGTTATAGATAAATATAATTTTAAAAATGAAATGTATATACGAATAACAGAATTTAAAACAAATAGAAACAGAGGATATATAAAGGGATATATTAATTTAAAGAGAGAAGTGTTGTCTAAAAATATTAATTTTTTAGAAATATCTACTAAATTAGATAATGGAAAAGAATATATAAAATATTTAGATTTTAAAAAAATGTTAAAAGATAATAACTCAATATATGAAAAAGAATTTCAAATAGGAATTAATGCTGAAAATATAATAGATTTAAATTTTGATTTAATAGAAAATATTAATATTAACAGATAAATTATTAGCACTATTAATTAAAAATTAAATTTAATATAATAATAGTATTGATGAAAAATTTAATTTCAATAATTACTTTATGAATATCAATATTTGTTAAAAAAGCTATTATATATTTACAAGAATGGGAAAACATTTAAAATTAAAAAAATAATAAAAAAAAATAATAAAAACAAAAGAAAAGGAATTTATGGAAAATAAAGAAATAGAAAAAAAAGCAAAAAATATTAGAAATAAAATATTAGACATGGTATATAAAGCTTCATCTGGTCACATAGGAGGATCATTTTCAGCTGTAGAAATTTTAGCAGTTGTATATTTTAATGAGCTAAATATAGATAATTTTAAAAAAGATATGTGTAATCCAAAGAAAGATATCTTTATTTTATCAAAAGGTCATAGTAGTCCAGCTATATATAGTGTACTTGCAGAAAAGGGATTCATTAATGAGAGAGAGCTCGATACATTTAGAGATATTAATGGAACATTAGAAGGACATCCAAAAAAGAATATAAATAAAGGCATTGAATATTCTGCAGGTTCTTTAGGACAAGGATTATCTTATGCAATAGGTATAGCTATTGCAAGAAAATATGAAGAAAAAATAAAAAAAGAAAAATTTGGTAAAATTTATGTGTTAATAGGTGATGGTGAATTAGATGAAGGCCAAAATTATGAAGCTTTAATGACTGCTGCAAAATATCATTTAGATAATTTAATTATTTTAGTAGATTCAAATAAAATACAACTTGATGGAAGAACTGATGAAATAATGCCACATTTAAATTTATCTCAAAAAATAGCAAGTTTTGGAATTATAACTAAAGAAGTCGATGGACATGATATATCACAAATTAAAGAAGCATTTCAAAAAATAAAAAATTCAAAAGAAAAAAAAGTTCATGCAATTGTTTTTAATACAATAAAAGGTAAAGGTGTAAGTTTTATGGAAAATACAAGTACTTGGCATGGTAAAGCACCAAATGAAGAAGAATATTTAAAGGCAAAAGCAGAATTAGGAGGAAAAAATGAATAGAGCAACAAGAGATGCTTATGGAGATTTTTTATCTAAAATAGGTGCAAATGAAGATATATTTGTATTAGATAGTGATCTATCTAGTTCAACAAGAACAAATAAATTTTTTGAAAAATATCCAGATAGATTTATTAATACAGGAATAGCAGAAGCAAACATGGTAGGTGTAGCAGCTGGAATAGCTTCAACAGGAAAAATAGTTTTTGCTTCATCATTTGCAGAATTTTTAATAGGTAAAACATATGATACAATTCGCCAATCTGTATGTTATAATGATGAAAATGTTAAATTAGTGTCAACACATGCAGGGGTAAGTGCTGGAAAAGATGGTGCAACACATCAAGCTTTTGAAGATATAGCTATAACAAGAGCAATGCCCAATATGAGAATATTTGTTCCATCAGATTATGTTTCTACAATTAAAATATTAGAATTAGTAGCTAAAGATAAGAAACACGCATATATTAGATTAAGTAGAATGGAAACACACGATATATATAATGAAAATACAGATTTTGAATTAGGAAAATCATATATACATGGTAATGGGAATGATATAGCAATTTTTGCTTATGGAGAAACTGTAGAAATAGCTTTATCTGCTAAAAAAATATTAGAAGAACAAAATTTAAGTGTATGTGTAATAGATATGTATTCAATAAAACCTATAGATGAAAAGACTGTTATTGATATACTTAAAAAATGTAATAAAATATTAGTTGTGGAAAATCATGTACAATATGGAGGATTATTTAGTGCTATTTCTGAAATAGCATGTATGAAATATCCTAAATCAATAAAATTTATTGGAATAAATAATTTTGGAAAATCAGGAAATCCAAAAGATGTTTTCAAAATGTTCAATGTAACAGATGAAAATATTGTAAAAGAAATAATTAATTGGAAAAAATAATATAAGAATAGGGAGAATATGCAAATAAATATTTTTAATAATTCTAATAAAAAAAATTCAAAAGCAAAAAAGAAAAAAATAAATAAATATTTAGAAAATGAACAATATAGACATGAAAGAATAAAAAATATATATAAAAAATATGGTACAGGAAAATATAAAGCCGAAGCAACGAAAAAGAAAGAAAAAATAAAAGAAGCGGCAATTACTTTAGAAAATAATAAAAAAATAAAAAATACGCCACTTATGAGACTATATGTTGTTTATATATTTTTATTATTTACTATAATAATTTTTTCATATTATAAACATGAATATAAACAAATACAGATAGAAAAAAATAATCAAAAACTAAAAATTAAGGAAGAACAATGATAATCAAAGACATTTCAATTTTTTTTATAAGTATAATGGTTGAATCAATACCATTTCTCTTATTAGGAAGTATAATAGCAGGAATATTAGAAGAATTTATTAGTGAAGATTGGATAATAAAACATATTCCAAAAAATAAAATATTAGCATCAATATTTGGTATATTTTTAGGTATTTTTATTCCAGCATGTGATTGTGCTGTAATACCAATTGCAAAAAAGTTAAAACAAAAAAATATACCAACAAATGTAATAGTAAGTTTTATAACTGCATCACCAGTTATAAATCCAGTAGTTATCTTAGCTAGTATGTATGCATTTAGATTTAACTTAAATTATTTTATATTAAGAACATTTTTAGCAATAATAATTTCATTAATATTAGGAGTTATTGTTTCTAAATTTGCAGGAGAAAACATTTTAAATGAAGAAAAATTTGAACAACATCATCATCATGAAAAAAGTAAAAAAGAAAGAATAGCAAATATATTTAGTAATATATTAACAGAATTTATGGAAATATTACCTTTTATGGTAATAGGTGCATTAATTGCTAGTATTATGCAAACAATATTTTCAATAAATATAATTCATAATATTTCACAAAATAAATATATTTCAACATTAATTTTAATGGTTATTGCATATTTATTAAGTTTATGTTCAACATCAGATAGTTTTATAGCGAAAACATTTGTAAATATTACAAGTAATAATTCAATTATAGCATTTTTATTATTAGGGCCTATGATTGATGTAAAAAATACAATTGTTTTGATGAATAGTTTTAATAAAAAATTTGTAAAAACATATATATTATCTATTTTTATAATAATATATATAATATCTGTAGCTTTACCAATTTAATATAAGGAAAAAATATGAGTAAAAATAAAAAAGAAAAAATAGAAAATAATATAGATATACATAAATGTGAGAAAAGTAATACATTAATCAGTAAAATAAAAAATAATATATATAATTATATTAATAAAATATATATTGTTTTAATTATTATATTTTTTTCATATTATATCTTTACTGGATTAATAGAAAAAATAGTTAATTTAAATATATACATATATATTTTTGGAGTAATCCCTATACTTTTTAGTTTTTTAATTTTTGCAAATAATAATAACTGTTGTTGTCATTGTGAATTTAAAAACAGAAAAAATATATTTAGTGAATTTAATATAAAAATATTTAGTATATTTATAAGTATATTAATGTTTACATTTGCTGGAGATTTTAAATTTTCTAATAAAATATTATCTAATAGACCTGTAAGAATTAACCAGAAATTAAGTTTAAATTTGTTTAATAATTTAAAAAACATAGATAGGAAAGAAAATGAAAAAACAAATAATAAAATAAAAAATACAGCAATTGAAAAAGAAAAAATTAGGAATGCAAAATATGATATAGATTTATCATATTTATTAGGAATGTCATTTAATGAAAAAGATAATGATTTCTTTAATAAATTCGATATATCTGAGATCTCTATAGATAATAGTGTAGTTCCATATATTAATAATTCAATTTATTTAATTTTAAAAGAAGGCGGAATAAAAACAGAATTAGATGAAATTTTAAAATCCAAAAATTATAAAATAAGAGGGAAAATAAATGTACTTGGAATATATTTTATTCAATTAGATAAAAATTATTCTTTTGAAGAAATAACAAAAATTACTGAGGAATTTTTTACTACCGGAAAATATGAAATGGTAAAATATATTAAACCAATTAGTAGTATGGTAATAGATTATAAAATTTTAAATGATACAGAAGATAATAAATATATGAAAGAAGTAACAGAAAGCTTAGGGTTTGAGAATAATAATATTAAAACATTAGATAATAATAAAAAAATATCTGAAGAAGAATTAAAAGATGTTATAGAGAAAAATAGAAAACTAAACGAAAATAAAGAGCCAATTATTTTAAATAAAGATACATATATATTACAATTAGAAGAAATTTTTAATAAACAAGAAGAATATATAGGGAGAAAAATTATTGCAAGTGGTAAAATATTTAAAATGCCAGAAACAAATAAAATAAAAAATATAGATTATGGTTTAGGATATATATATATGTATTGCTGTGCAGCAGATATGAGTTGGATAGGCTTAAATATACAAAAAAATTTAAACAATAATGATACTAATTATTTAAATAAAAATATAGAAGAAAATAAATGGTATAATATAGAAGGTATAATTGATGGTGAAATAATAAAAACAAATTCTGAAATAGAACTAATACATAATATTAAAATAACTCAATTAAATGAAATTAATGAACCAAAAGATATTGTTGTTAAATAACAAAAGATGAGGAGTAATATGAAAAAAGATTTACTTGAAGAGCAAGCTAAAAAGCAAATGAAGTTTAATATGGATATGGCAAAAAAAGAAAAAATAGATAAAAAAATACAAAAAGAACAAGAATTAAAAGAAAATAAAAGAGGTATAAAATTAATTTATGCAATATTTTTTAGTATATTAGTAATTTTTGTAAGCATATATGTAATAAAATATAATAGATTTTTCTCTATTAACTACTATAAAAATTTAATAATACAAAATAAAAAATTAAAAAATGCAAAGCCAGATTTTGAAAGAATTGAACTTGCTAAAAATGAAATAAATAAAAGAAATAATAATTTTAAGAAATATTTAATTGAAAATGGGTATAATCCAAAAGAATATAATATCATTGTAAATCCAGATGAATTTGTAAAATATTTAGAAAAAATAGGTGCTTTTGTAGAAGGTATAGATATTTACGAAAATATAGGGACACAAAAAACAGTTATAATAGCAAATAAAAGTTTTGAAATAAAAGATTTTGAAAAAATAAATAAAAATAAATATATAAA
>CAUUHK010000019.1:0-10341 GCA_963545005.1 uncultured Eubacteriales bacterium
CAATACTAATTCTTGTTATACCTAATTTTTTATATGCTTGTAATTTTTGGATACTTAAACTTTCAGGATTTGCTTCAATAGTGATTTCAGGAATTTTTAATATATCTTCTGTAGATAAATTAAATTTACCGCGAATAGCTTTAAAAATATTTTCTATATCTTCAATATCTAAAATGGAAGGAGTACCACCACCTATATATATACTAGATATTTTTTTATTAAAATTAAATTTATTTAAACCGTAACAATTATTTTTTAATGGAATATTAAAATTCTCGGTTTCTATTTGTTTAATTAGTGCTTTAATATATTCTTTTTGTATTGTTTTATTTTTTGTGAATGAGACAAAATCACAGTAAAAACATTTACTATTACAAAATGGTATATGTATATATATATTAATTTCATTATTTTTAATATTTTTTATTAAAAAAGATTGTATATTTTCTTTTTCAATATTATTTAAATTTTTCATAAATAAAATATACCATAAAATACAGAAGTAATAAAATTTAGTATGTATTTAATAGAAATATTATGATATATTAAATATATGTTATGGAGGAAATATGGAAATATTAAAAGTAGAAAATTTATGTAAAATATATGGTAAAGGGGAAAATACGGTTAAAGCTGTAGATAATATATCTTTTACAGTAGAAGAAGGAGAATTTGTGGCTATTGTAGGTAAATCTGGTAGTGGTAAATCTACATTATTACATATGTTAGGTGGAGTAGATAAACCAACATCTGGAAAAATATATATAGATGGTGAAGATATATATACATTATCTCAAGAAAAATTAGCTATATTTAGAAGAAAAAATATAGGGTTGATATACCAATTTTATAATTTGATACCTGTATTAAATGTAGAAGAAAATATTGCACTTGCTGTATTACTGGATGGTAAAACATTAGAGAAAGAAAAATTAGATAGTATGCTTAATATTTTGGGATTAACTGAAAGAAAATATAATTTACCTAATCAATTATCTGGTGGTCAGGAGCAAAGAGTTGCTATAGGTAGAGCTTTAGCAAATGATCCTAAAATAATTTTAGCTGATGAGCCAACAGGAAATTTAGATAGTAAAAATGCAAAAGAAATTATGGAATTATTCAAAAAAGCAAATAAAGATTTTAATCAAACTATAATAATGATAACACATGATGATGATTTAGCGATGGAAGCAGATAGAATAATTACAATTGAAGATGGCAAAATAGTATCAGATAAAAAAATAACAAAATAAATGGAGGTAAAAATGAATATTTTAAATAAATTAACAATAAATTATTTAAAATCTAACAGAAGAAGAACAATAGTAACTATAATTGGTATTATTATATCTGTTGCTATGATAACTTCTGTAAATATATTTGGTGAATCTGCAATGAAAATGGTATCTGATACCTTTAAAATAGAAAAAGGAATGTGGGAAGCTGGAGTACATGATATTTCTGTAGAAAATTTACAAAAATTAAAAGATGAAAAAAATTATTCAAATATATCTGAAATGAATATATATGGTTCATCTAAAGAAATATCAACAGATACTGATGGTAATTTTACAGAAAGAGAATATATTCATGTAAGTATAAATGAAAAAGATTTAAAAAATTTATTTTCAATGAATATAATTGGTGATCTACCAAAGAATGATAATGAAATTATACTAGCTTTACCAAATGTTTTAGTAAATAAAAATGAATATATAGATAAAGAAAAAGAATTTAATGTACAAGAAATAGTAGATGTAAAAAATGAAACAGATAAAAAAAATATACAAGAAATAATAAATAAAAAATATAAAGTTGTTGGAATAACTAGTGGTGGAATTATTAATAATAATGTTGTTATTCATGTTAATAGAGAAAATAACATTTATAATAATAAATTAGGTATAAAATCTATAGGTCTAATTGGTAATATTAAATATAAATCTAAAATGAGGCAAGAATTAAAAAATTTAATACCACCTAAAATAAAAACTGATGAAGAATTAAAAAATACATTAAATAAGGCTTTATATTCAGAAAACCTTATATTTAATGATTATGCATTAATGCTTTATGAAAAAGATACACCTGTAAAAGAAATAAAAAATATAATGAATGTATTTAAAACAGTATTATTTGTAGTAATTGGAATATCAACATTACTTGTAATATATAATAGTTTTTCAATTTCTATATCTGAAAGAAAAAAAGAATATGGAATGCTTTTATCTATAGGAGCAAGTAAAAAACAGATTAAAAAAATGGTAAGATTAGAAGCTTTATATATGTCACTAATAGGAATTACTTTAGGTGTAATAGTAGGATATTTAGGTACATATATAACTATGATTGTATTAAATCAATATATTATGCAAATATTAAAATTTGCAATCAAAGTTAATAATTTAAATTTGACTCAAACTTTATTAGATAGTTATAAATTACAACCAATAATAAATTTACAAATAATAGGTTTAAGTATTTTATTATCATCAATAATTATATATATATCAATAATAATACCAGCATTAAAAGCGGCAAGAACGAGTCCAATATCATCAATAAAAAATATAGATGAAATAAAAGAAAAAAGAAAAAAACAAAGAACTAGTATTTTAACTAAAAAAATATTTGGAATAGAAGGCGATATAGCTTCAAAATATTTAAGAAGATCAAAAGGTAAATATAGAATAACTATAATATCACTTGTTGTTTCTATAGTTCTATATTTAATAACATCAAATCTTTTTACAGCTACATCTGCAATTACGAATGTTCTAGATAAAAATAATATAGATAATGCAGATATAGTACAAATTGTACCTGGTTTTGGTGATACAACATATTATGATAAAATCCAAACTTTAATGAAAAAGTATGAGGATAAAAAAATATTAACAGGTTATTCATATGGTGCATATCTTACTACAAATTTAGAAGAATTAAATATAAATTCTAAAAATAAAAATAAGCTTAAAAAATATATATTAAGTTTTAAGGAAACAGAAGAAGAAAAGTGGTTTGAAGAAGAATTTAGAAAATATAAAATTGATGTAGTAGCTATAGATGGAGGAAAAGAAAAAGAATATTTAAAATTGCTTGGGGTAAATGAATTAGAAGATAATAAAGCTATTGTAATGAGCAATATTATGAATGCTACTAAAAAAAAGATAGTAAATATTCCGTTAATAAATAAAAATACTAATAAAATAGGTATATATTCAAATTTGTATAATGAAGCAGAAAAAAACAATAAAAATCAAAAAATTATAGAATTAGATGTACAAAAAGTTTCAGACAGCAAAAATATGCCATTTGTGAATAGAGAAGGAAAAATAACAATTTTTATAAATAAAAATACATTTAATACAATAGGAGCAAAAATTAATTCATTAAATAATGTAAATCAAAAATTAAATGATAATAAAATTGGTATTCAAATGATAACTTTATATAATTTTAATTTACAAAATGGAACAAGTGAAATAGAAGATGATATGAATTATATATTCAAACAAAATAAATATTTTGGTTTTGCAGTAAATATGAAAGAATTAGAAAAAGTTAATTTAGCATTCATAACAATAGTAAATATATTATTATATGGCTTTTTAACACTAATAATATTAATAGCAATTTCAAATGTATTTAATACGATATCAACAAATATATTATTAAGACAAAGAGATTTTGCAAATTTAAAATCTTTTGGAATGACACAAAAACAAATGAAAAAAATGTTAGATTGTGAAAGTATATTTTATATTCTAAAATCTGCATTTTTTGGTATATTAATTTCATATGGAATAATGTATTTTACATACTATAATCTTAAAAATTCGTTAGATATACAAAATTTCATTTCATGGCAAAGTATGTTATCTGTAATAGTATTTTTATATATAGTAATGAGAATTACTATGAAATATGCTAGAACAAAAATAGATAAAGAAAATTTAATTGATGTTATAAAAAAAGAAACAATTTAAAAAAAATAAATAAATGCATATAATATTAACTTGAATATTATATGCATTATGTTATACTAAAATTGCATAAAGGAGGATTTATGATAAAAGTAATGTCAATTTTTGGAACAAGACCTGAAGCTATAAAAATGGCACCTCTTGTGAAAGAATTAGAAAAAAGAAAAGAAATAAAAAGTATAGTTTGTGTAACAGCACAACATAGAGAAATGTTAGATCAGGTGCTTGAAACATTTAATATTACACCAGATTACGACTTAAATATAATGAAATCAGGGCAAACATTATCTCAAATAACATCAAGAGTATTAGAAGGATTAGAAGAAGTAATAAAAAAAGAACTTCCAGATTTAATATTAGTTCATGGAGATACATCTACAACTTTTGCTGGTGCATTAGCCGCATTTTATAATCAAGTAGCAATAGGACATGTTGAAGCTGGACTTAGAACATATAATAAATATTCACCATTTCCAGAAGAAATGAATAGACAAATGGTTGATTGCATGACAGATATGTATTTTGCTCCAACAAATTTATCTAAAGAAAATTTATTAAAAGAAAATATATCAGAAGATAAAATATATGTAACAGGAAACACAGTTGTAGATGCGATGGCAACAACAATTAGTAATCAGTATAAACATGAAGTATTTGACTGGGTAGGTGAAGATAAAATGATTTTACTTACAGCGCATAGAAGAGAAAATCTAGGTGAACCAATGAAAAATATTTTTAAAGCTGTTAAAAGAATTGTAGATGAATTTGAGAATATAAAAGTTGTTTATCCTATTCATTTAAATCCAAAAGTAAGAGAAGTAGCAAATGAAATATTAAAAGATTCAGATAGAGTTAAATTAATAGAACCATTAGAAGTTTTTGACTTTCATAATTTTCAAAATAAAGCATATTTAATATTAACAGATAGTGGAGGTATTCAGGAAGAAGCTCCAAGTTTAGGAAAACCGGTTTTAGTATTAAGGGATACAACAGAAAGACCAGAAGGAATTGAAGCTGGAACATTAAAATTAGTTGGTACTAATGAAGAAAAAATTTATAAAGAAACAAAAGAATTATTAATAAATGATGCTTCATATGAAAAAATGAGTAAAGCATCAAATCCATATGGTGATGGTCAAGCAAGTAGAAGAATTGTTGATGCAATAATTGAATATTTTAATAAATAGTAAAAAATAAAAAATATAGAATTAAACCTAAATTGTTAGCAAATTAGGCTAACGATAAGGGTTTATTTTTATTTATGTTTTTTTTTTTTTAACATGTTATAATTAGTTTTGTAAAAAATAAAGGAGATAATATGATATTAAATATAGTATTTTTAATAGTAGGGTTTATTATATTAATTAAAGGTGCGGATATTTTTGTAGATGGTGCTAGTGGAATAGCAGGTAATTTTAAAGTATCAAAAATGTTAATAGGGCTTACAATAGTAGCTTTTGGTACAAGTGCGCCAGAATTAGCTGTTAGTATAAAATCTTTAATTTCAGGTAGCGGTGATATCGTCTTAGGAAATGTTATTGGTAGTAATATTTTAAATATTTTATTAATACTAGGTCTTTCTGCTATGTTTCATTCTTTAACAGTAAAAAATAATACTGTCAGAAAAGAATTACCTATAACTTTAATGATTACTACAGCTTTTGCAGTACTTTTATCAGACAACATTTTTACAAAAAATGTAACTAATAATTTTACAAGAGGAGATGGTATTGTATTAGTATTATTTTTTGGTGTATTTATGTATTACTTAATAAGTATGTCTAGAAAAAAAATAAATAATGATACTAACGAACAATATCCAACTATGAAAAAATCTGTGTTATTAACTATTATAGGAATTATAGGGGTAGTATTAGGTAGTAATTTTGTAGTTGATGGAGCAAGTGGAGTTGCTAAAATAATAGGCATTAGTGAAAGAATGATTTCTTTAACTATTGTAGCTATTGGAACATCTCTTCCAGAATTAGTGACAAGTATAACTGCAACTAGAAAAGGTGAATATGATATTGCAATAGGAAATGTAGTAGGAAGTAATATTTTTAATATAGGTATAGTTATTGGGATTCCAGTAAGTATATTTGGAGGAATTTCTAGTATTAATTTTAGTTATATAGATATAATTGTTATGATTTTATCAGCAGTATTTTTATTTATATTTTCATATAATGATAATAAGATTGGTAAAAGAGAGGGAATATTATTTTTAATAACATTTATTGCATACTATAGTTATGTAATATTTGTATAAAAAATAGTATTTGATATAAATAATATAAAATCTTATTTTAAAATAATCTTAAGTATTAGATAAAAAATTTAATACTAAGGTTATTTTTTTTATAATATTTATGTATTTTATAATATTATCTTTTTTTAAAAATGTATTTTCTTTATACTATTAATATGATAATATATAAAAAAAATAGGGGAAATATAATGAAATTATTAAATATTTTAGAAAATTTAAATTATATTATTTATGAAAATAAAGAAATAGCAGATATTGAAATAAATAATGTAAATATAGAAGTAAATAATATAAGAGAAAATGATTTATATATTTTGAAAAACTCTAAAATAATTAAAGAAAAAGATGAATATATTTTAGAAACACAAAATAAAAAAATATTGAATGATAATATTGAAAAAGCAATAGAAAATAAAGCTAAAGCCATAGTTATTGAAGAAAAATTAAATATAGATATAAATAAATTATCTAAAAAAATAATAGTTATACTAGTGCAAAATATACAAATAGCAGAATGTATAATAGCGGCAAATTATTTTAAAAATCCTTCAACTAAATTAAAAGTAGTTGGTATAACAGGTAGTACAGGGAAAGAAGAAACAATTTATGCATTAAGGCAAATTTTAGTTGAAGCAAAAAAAAATGTAGCAATTTTAACAAAAAAAAATGCATATTTAAATGATAAAAAAATAAATAATAATTGGATGAGATCTAATTTTGATTTACAAGAAAATTTATATGAAATGTTAAATGAAAATATAGAATATGTTATAGTTGAATGTGATTCTATATTACTTAAACATAATATTTTTTTAGGAATTGTTTTTGAAATTGCAGGATTTACAAATATAAGTAATAAAGAACAATATTTAAAAACACATGAAAATTTAACAGATTATCTACATTCAAAGTTAAAATTAATAGAACAAGCTGAATATTTAGTTCTTAATAATGATGATTTTGCAAGTCCATATTTAAAAAACAAAAAAGTAGATAAAGATAAAATATTAACATATGGAATAATGAATAAAAGTGATGTGCAAATAACTAATATAAATGTAAAAATTTCTAAGACAAATTATATGAGCATAATAGGTAGGATTGTAGAAAAAATAGAAATTAATATGCCTGGCAAAAATGAAGTTATGTATACAGCATGCAGTTTAACTATAGCACTGAAATTAAATATAGATTTTGAATATATAAAATTAGGTTTATTTAATGCTTATGTACCAGGTAAATTTGAGCATATAAAAACTGAAAATAATTATCCTATAATAATTGATAATCCTGTTACAGATAATGATTATGATGAATTATTTTTTAAAATTCAAACAATGTCAACAGGAAGAACAGTTGCATTAATAAGCATGGAAGGATTAGATATATATGATGATCCAAATTTAAATTTAGAAGATGAAAATATTATACAAGTTATAAAAAATGAAGAAAAAAGAAGAAATGAAATAGGAAAAAAATTAAGTAAATTATGCGATTTTATTGTAGTTACAGTATCTAAACCTAAATTTGAACCAGAAGATAATATAATGGAGCAAATAATAAAAGGTATAGATAAAACAAAAGCAAAATATTTTAAATATTACCATAGAAAAGATGGATTAAAAAAAGTATTACAAAGACCAGAAATAAGGGATATGATAATAATATTAGGTTTAGGTGATGAAAGATTCTTAAAATTTAAAGATAGAATGGTTGCATTTAACGAAAGAGAAGAAATTTTAAAAATATTAAAAACTAATAGTACTGAAGAAAAAGAAGATATAAATCAAATAAAAGAAAATATAAAAAGAATATTAGAAAATAAAGGAGAATAATTATGAGTTTAACACTAATTTGTTCATTTATATTATCAGTAATATTAGGAAGTAGAACAATAAAAATATTAAAAACAAGAAAAATAAAACAACTTGAAAGAATTGATGGTCCAGAATCACATTTTAAAAAAGCAGGTACACCAACAATGGGTGGTATCTTTGTAATATTAACTAGTTTAATAATGGTTATATTAACTATAATTGGTATGACTCAAATAAATAATAATATATATTTAATTTCTTTAGCAATAATTACCATATTATTTGGATTGATTGGTTTTATAGATGATTATATTAAAGTTGAAAAACAAAATACAGATGGATTAGTTCCAAGAAAAAAAATGCTTGCATTAGCTATAGTATCTGTAATATATATTTTATTAGATATATTTGTATTTAAAACAAAATCAGAATTATTAATACCTTTTTTTGGCAAATTAGCGATAAATAAATATATATTTTTAGCTTTAAGTATATTAACAATTTTATCAACAACAAATGCTATTAATTTAACAGATGGAATTGATGGTCTTGCAAGTTCTGTAGGAATATTATTATTAATGTTTTTTGGAATAATAGGAATACAAATAGGTAATGTAGAAGTTATGAATTATAGTATAATTTTAATAGGAGCATTTTTAGGATTCTTATTATATAATTGGTCAAAAGCTAAAGTATTTATGGGAGATGTTGGCTCATTTTTCTTAGGAGCTAGTATAGCAATTTTAGCTAATTTAACAGGCACACATTTCTTTTTATTAATAGTAGCACTTGTACCAATATTTGAAACAATATCAGTTATAATTCAAGTGTTATATTATAAAAAAACAAAAAAAAGATTCTTTAAAATGGCACCATTCCATCATCATTTAGAAAAATGTGGGTGGAATGAAGTTAAAATAGTAATGGTATTTACTGTTATAACATTATTATTAGTTGCATTAGCTTTAATAGGAGTAAGGTTATAATATATGGAATTAAACAAAAGAGAAAATAACAATTTAACTAAATTAAACAATAAATTAAATCAAACAGTAAGAAAAAAAGATATAAGTACAAATGTACAAACAAAATTTAAAAAAGAAGATAGTGTCAAAAAAAATATTCCAATTAAAACAAATGAAAATAAAAATAATATAAAAAATAAAGAAGTTAAAGAAATAAAAAATATCAAAAAAACAAAAAAGAAAAAACATGGAATATTTGCAAAAGGTAGATATGATATATTTTTAATTATAATATCTTTTATTATAGCTGTAACAGGTTTAGTAACTTTATTGTCTGCAAGTTCGCCAGAATCATTAAGCATTTATGGTAATAGTTTCAATTATTTTATAAGGCAATTAAAAGCAACTATTATTGGTATTGTTTTATGTACTATTATCAGTTTAATAGATTATAGGTTCTATAATTCAAAAATAATAAATATATTGTTATTTTTGTTTTTAATATCATCTATCGTTGCAGTAGAAATATTAGGTGTTGGAACAAAAGGTGCAAAAAGATGGATAGAAATTGCAGGGTTTACATTGCAATTATCTGAGTTTATGAAAATTGCATTAATATTATTAATATCAAGCTATATGACAGAAATGGTAAAACAAAATAAAGTTAAAACATTAGGTTCAGGATTTTTAGTTCCAATGTTATTTATTGTATTAATATCTGCAGCAGTATATAAACTACAAAATCATTTTAGTGCTGCAGCAGTACTTACAATAATAGGTACATCAATAATGATAGTAGGGGGAACAAATTTAATATATTTATTTACAGCAGTTATATTAGGTATATTAACATTTTTAGGATTTTTAAATACATCTTCAGCATCAGGAGGATTTAGAAAAGGAAGAATTGAAACTTTTTTTAATCCATGGTCAGATATTAAAGGTAAAGGATGGCAAACAGTACAAAGTTTATATGCTATAGCTTCAGGTGGATTATTTGGATTAGGTATAGGTCAAAGTAGACAAAAAAGAATGTATTTACCTGAAGCACAGAACGACTTTATATTCTCAATTTTTGTCGAAGAAATGGGATATATTGCAGCTGTAATAATGATTATAGTATTTTTAATATTAATATTAAAATCATGGACTATATCAAATAGGTGTAGAGAACCTTTTGGAAAATTAATAGCTATAGGTATAACAGTATTATTTACAGTTGAAATATTTGTAAATATAGCTGTTGTTACAAAAATAATACCTGTAACAGGTATGGCATTACCATTTTTTAGTTATGGAGGTTC